>DATNNZ010000147.1:0-2919 GCA_035601575.1 Chthoniobacterales bacterium | reverse complement strand
CGGGTGACGCAGACGATCCCACAGCCGCTCCGCAGCCAACGGCCGTTTGGTCGAGCTGGGGCTGAAGGCGAAACCGAGGGCATAGACCGTGCACAGGGTCCGGAAGTTCGTTGAGATTGGTAGCGGTCGGATAGGCTACGCGATGACCGAAGCCGCGCTGTCTGAAGTCAGCGACGGCGCGAAGTGGAATCCGGACCCTTCATTTAATGTTGCCGACGCTATTCTTGCCGATCCAGCATTTACTTCTTTGCTGAAAATGGTTTTGAGGGACGGACATGTCATGGTCCCACCGCCGAAGGCGAAGGGCTGGAGCCCGCCAAGTCGACGCAAAAGCATATTGGGCATGTGGGGTTCACCACAATGGCTTTGGCTCGGCGCGGCGTTGCTCGCCATGACGATCATCGCCTCTTCGCGTATCTGGACTCCAGTTTCGTGAACGCTTTTGTTAAAATTCCTTGCGGCGAGAACCGCACTAGCGAAGTGCCCTTCTGAGAATTGGACGAGTGGATAGCAAAAAATGGCAATAACTCGCGCTCTCAGTTTAGAACTTTTGCGAAAACGGTTGCTAACGTGCCGGAATGTCGCGCGAATTGCTGAGGCCTAAATTATCTCTGTAATTTCAATGACTTGCTGGCGGGCCAAGTGGGACTCGAACTGGCGGTACAATTCTCAAAATATCTCTTTGAGATGTCGGCCGAATTTCCGCGCTTGTGCCGCGAAATGGCCGGTTGAGAAAAATCCCCAAAAAGGTGCAAGAATTTGGTTTGCACCCCAATCTCACTGGTCAAGTTCTTGGGCAGCAAAATGGTGCGACCATCCGTTTCTTGTTTCAGGCCTATTGTTCGTTTGACTGGCGACAACGCGGATGAGTAGGGCTCGGAAGCCGCCCCCAATAGCATTCTTCTGACCAAGCCGTTCGCGCCAGCACAGCGCGTCGCAGCCGTTTCGCAGCTTCTCACGACGTAAGCCCCCTACCGTGTGGACGGTGGTGTCTAAGCTCACCTGAGCCGCCGCAGTCTTAGCGGCTCGCGTCGCTGGATCTCGGACCGCGCGAAAACGACGCAGGTTGCCCATCGATTCTGGCTTGCAAAATGGGGTTTTCAGGGGGTGACTACGAAACAGAACGACGGTAGCCCCTTCGCCCGCTCCAAAAACTCTTGGTACTTGAACAATTTCTGCTAGGTCGCCGAAAAGGCGGTCTAGTCGTTTTTCTTCTGGGAGAGCGTTCGGTCGGGGAGCCGTGAACGTGATGCCCGCGGCCACGATTGCGGTATACGCGCGTTAGGGTCCATCGTCGGGGTCAGGGAGACCGTGACGCGGCTGGAGCTCAATCCGTTACGGCGAGACACAGCAAAAGGATCATTTGGTCATGGCAGCGCAGGCGTTTGTACTCAGGATTCCCGACACGGCTATTGCCGATCTAAAGAACCGCCTCGGCCTCACCCGTTTCCCTGATGCGGCCCCCGGCGAGCCATGGGCCTTCGGCAGTAGCGTCGATTATGTTCGCGACCTGATCTTGTATTGGAAGGATGTTTTCGATTGGCGCGCGCAAGAATCGGCTTTGAACGAATTCCCGCAGTTCAAGGTCCCATTGCACGACATCGATCTGCATTATCTGCAGGTTCCCGGTGTAGGTCCGAATCCGTACCCGCTCCTTCTCCTGCACGGTTGGCCCGGCTCGGTGTTTGAGTTCCTCGACATTATTCCCCGCCTGACCGATCCAGCTCGGTTTGGCGGCGACCCAAAGGACGCATTTACCGTCATCGCTCCGTCGCTGCCAGGATACGGTCTTTCTTTTAAGCCTGGGCAGAAAAGGTTCACACTTCAGGACATAGCGGATTGCTTGCACGATCTGATGACCACGATTCTCGGATTTCAGAAATTCGCTGCGCAAGGTGGCGACTGGGGTGCTGGCGTCGCCTCGCTCATCGGACAAAAGTATCCATCATCTGTTCTCGGCATACACCTTAATCTACTATTCGCCCCGCGTGACAAGATCAGTGGGAATTCGGTAGGCGAAACGCGATACGGTGAGAAGCTCGCGCACTGGCTTAAAGAAGAAACTGGGTATCAACAAATTCAAGGCACCAAACCGCAGACACTGGCCTTCGCCCTGACAGATTCTCCCGCAGGTTTGGCCGCGTGGATCGCAGAAAAATTTCGCTCATGGTCAGATAATGACGGTGTCCCGGAAAGCGCAATAAGTCGCGATCGGATGCTAGCGAATATCGCCCTCTACTGGTTCACTGCTGCGATCGGCTCTTCATTTTGGCCGTACTATGGTCGCCTCCACTCCAGGTGGCCGATTTCTCCAGACCAACCGATCGCGGTCCCCACAGGCTATGCTGCGTTTCCAAAGGAAATAATCGTGCCGCCGCGCTCCGTCGCAGAAAAAACCTACACAAACATTCAACGATGGACGGAGATGAAAAAGGGCGGTCACTTCGCGGCGATGGAGCAGCCGGCTGCACTTGCCAATGAAATTCAGCAATTCTTTCGACGGCTTCGCTAAGCCAAGTTGAGATAGTCACTGTCTCGCTCAAGCGCCTTACGGCACGGAGGCACCCACATAAGACGTGTCGCGCTGGCCGGAGCCTTTTCCCAGACTAACCAAGCGTACCCCGTCGCTGTGGACGCCCTACGATCGAGCCGACCGCGCACCATCGGAACGCGCTCTGTGTACTGCGCAAACTTGGTAGGAGGATTATCGGAGCGTGCCGTTCCTGCCCACGTTCGGCACCGCATTGTAATACCCCGACGGCCTCAGCTCCTCCCCCGGGCTGGGGCCGTTTCTTTTTGGCCGTCGCGCTCACCTCTCATCGTCCGGACGAGGCTACTTGAACATCGTCTTGATCGCCTGCCAGAACGATAGGCCTTCTCGGTGTTGATGCTCAGCGGTTAGCGCAGGCTGAATGGCGC
>DATNNZ010000146.1:0-2879 GCA_035601575.1 Chthoniobacterales bacterium | reverse complement strand
CGAAGGGAAGTGCTTTTACTTCACGATCACTTCTACGTATCGCGACGTAGGACTCAAATTCCGATGGTGAGGTCGATAACGACACAACGTCGAAAGGAGACAACACATCTAACTCGAACTTCTCACGCAGCATTGACGCCGACCGAAGAATAGCTTGCTCTCGGGTAATGAATCCGCGCACTTTGTGATAGACGCAGATGGCGAGGTGTTTCAGATCCGACAGATCGTTTTTCGCATGCTTTCTGGCTGGGTCACGATCTGGAAATATAAGATTACGCAGAACGGCGATCGTCGGCTCAAGCGCTTCTTCTGCCACTTGCGGAAGTATCGGCAGGCTGCTAGCCAGTTTGAGTAACGGATCTGATTCCGGCGGTAAATTCTTTCTTTTTAGTTCAACTATGAATTCTGAGGAGACGCATAACCTAATCTCGCCATCGAAAGAGGCTGAAAATACTCGTTTCATAAGATCCGCATCGGCGCGTTCTTGCACAACGTCGAAAACGACATTCATATCAAGCGAATATGTCGGAGCGAACAATACGGGTTGCGACTGCGGCGTACGCAACCAGTCCTCTATTGGCGAGTGAGCTGCCACCTCGAGCAGCGACCCTCTTGGAATTTCAAACACTCGAATATTTAAAATGCGCCCAGTGGTTTTGCCGCCGGGAACTTGTCTAATAACGTAGAAGCCCTGACGCTCCCAAAATCGATTCGCGGGCAACTCGGTAGCAACACGTGCCGAGATCACCTGCATATAGGTTTCGTGCGCAACAGTCTTCAGTCTTTCGATTAAGGCTGAGCCAACTCGCAGTCTGCGTGCAGCCGGGTGCACGTATAGCTGTGAGATCTTTAGAGCCGAGTTGCTGCCACCGAACGCAAGATAACCGAGTAGTTCGTCTTTTTCATCTACGGCAACCCAAATCTGACTTTTTGCCGCGAGTTCTTGGTAGGCGGGGTACGGGAGAAAGCCAAGTTCCTCCGAGTTTTCGTCTCCAATTGCAACGACGCGATCAAGGTAAGGAGCGACCTCCTTTAGATCACACAACAGCGTCAACGCTAAACGGCTCTGCGATTCTATCCGAGCAGTCGGGTCATCCTTGCGAGGCTTCATGGGAATCTTCCGTTGCCAGCTCGTTGATGGCTGCTAGCCGGCCTAGCCCATGGGCGGCGCCAAATGGCGGTAAGGAGTCGATCTGATTCATCCGCGTCGTTTCTACGCTGCTCAGAATGTCCCGATGATCCGTTACGTAATTGGCCCTCCGCTAGGTACCGTGTCTCAAATTGAAATCTCCAAGGGAGCCTACACGAGTGAAATGCTACTGCGGGAATATAGGATCGGGGGCGTCTGCACCAAATAGGGTCTTTGCGCGTATTTGTTTCCAGCGTCCTATTGCTCAACTTCCCTGCCCCATCACGCCCGGCAAGCGGGCACGCACAGCAATCGGCATCGGTTCCAAGACTCATCGCCTGGGTACCGTTTCACGCGCCATTGATTGGTGTATTTAAATGAAAACCGCGGGTGAGACTCCGAATCGCTTCGCAAGCGCGCGAGCCTGACGTGCGTTGATCTCGCGTTTGCCGCTGAGTACTTCGCTGACATTCGATTGTGAACCGAAGTCTTCCGCAAGATCGCTTTGGCGTAAATTGTTTTGCTCCATGAGAAATCCAAGGACGACGGCCGGGGTCGCATCCGGTATCTCAACATTGCGCTCCTCATAGTCATGCACGAATGCAGTGACGACATCGAGCAAACCCATGAGCGGGTGCGTCTCTCGATCGCCAACCATATCGAGCAAATCATTCATGAAGCTGATCATGGCTCGGTAGTGCCGCTCGCTTTCAATAGCGCGCAATTTGACGTGGGTCTGACTCTCGAGCTCACGCCAAGTTGGCGTTAATACCTCAATGTCTCGAATAGCTGCGCTCGTCATGGCTTAGTTCTCTTCTTTCGTTTACGTTTCCGCTTTCGGATCTCGTACGTCCACTCATCGTATTGCAAATGTGTAAAGACGTGTCGAATATACAATCGTTGGCGGTTGTAATGGATCGCCGTGATAACTCGAAACTTGTTTCCACCAATATCGAATATCGTGAAGGGCGCAACGTAGTCCGCCGCACCAAAGGTCCGCTTGATCGCGTTGAAGTCCGCAAATTTCCCCAGCTTCACGATACGGAACCATGCCACGAGGGGAGATTCTGCAACTGGATGAATTTTCCAGAACTCGCGCAAAGCTTTCCGTGAGATGATTCGCATCCACACTCCTCATGCCAAATAATATCTCAAATTGAGATATATCGCAAATTCGACACTTGGAGCAAGATTGAGGGGCTCGCCAGTTCGATGCGAACAGAAACAGACTGGCTCTTGGTGGCTGGATAGATCCAGGAGCTCCGACTGACGTAACAGTCGCGGCTAAGACTTAAGTTCCTTCTACCGGGTACCAGCGATGGGGACCGTCGATCGATCCGAAAACCGAGATAACCCGTCGCTTTCACGTAAACCACCGTTAAGGATGAGCCGGGGTGGCTTGGGCCTATCGTGTCTGCTTCCGATTTCCGTATGAAAGACTTAATTGAAAGTTTAAATCGATCTAAGTTATTGATTTAGTGGTGGGACGGCTGGGACTCGAACCCAGGACCAAAGCCTTAAAAGGGCCTTGCTCTACCAACTGAGCTACCGTCCCAATCAGCCGCGCATGATAGCGGAACTTGGGCGCCAGATCACCGGCAACGTGTCTTCAGCGGTAACGGGTCGGGTCCGGTACGCCCGCGGCCGCAAAGCCGGCGGCCCGCAGGCGGCAGGAATCGCACTTCGCGCAGGCGGCGCCGTCGGGTCCGGCCTGGTAGCACGACACGGTCATGGCGAAGTCTATGCCGAG
>DATNNZ010000145.1:0-6369 GCA_035601575.1 Chthoniobacterales bacterium | reverse complement strand
CGGGGTACTCATCGGCTTCGCTCTGTATTCGAAGAAGGCGTGCTCGCTCATCAACCCATTCGACGCTGGCGCCGTCAACGTCATTCGATTGACACCCAGTTTTATTTCCGTCTGACGATCACTCTCGCATGACTCTTCCGTGTATCGCCCCAACGCTTTGAACACTTTTTTGGCACTCATACGCGCGGAAGGCAGCGCCACCCGTGACGAAGGGCCAGAGTGGTCAAGTCCATGATGATTGAAGCCTGCCGGTTCCATAGTTGAACGCGCCGGCTAAAGCCGATGGCTTTGAAAACTACCGGGCTAGTGATACCTTTAGAGTCGAAACTTCTCATTGTCGGTGACTCGGTGATGGGTTGTTTATCAGGCGCCGGGGGATGGTGACGCATCTCCCGACGCGCGTTCATTTATTGGTTACTGCGCTAAGCTTTCGGGTAATGAGCCCAAGACGCATTGCACCCGCAACACACTGATCCGCGGCGAGTAGCTTTGCTGGTCCTTTCTTACCAGCTGCGCGTCTTGCGTTCCCCTGAGCGATATGCAAAGACAGGGACATTGACGGTCGAGGCTCGGTTCTTCCAGGCGTTATCAAACTTGAGAATCTTTTAGACTGTCAAGCGTAATATTGGAAGCAGTAGGAAGATGCACTTGAATCGGAAAGCCGCCTCTGGTCGTATTACGCTCTTTTCTGCTCCATGGATCCGGATCTGAAAACAACGCTGCGCGAGTTCCGCGAATACGTCACCCTGAGCTACGAATTGCCCAGCGAGATCGCTGCCCGCATTGGCCTAACGCAACCGAGAATTTGGGATTGGCTCGCCGGCAAAAGCCAACCCAAAGCCAAGTCGTTGATGAAGCTTCGGAGATTTCTGGACGCCGAGGCGAAGAAACCACTTCAGGGCGACGGGATTAGGCCGGTCGAGCCCGTACCGTACAAAATCACCAAACCCATTCAGCAAGTCCGATACGCTCGGCTTTGCCCGTTCTGCCGGAAAGCGCGAGGCCAGATTCGCAAGCTGGGTGCCGCTTCGTTCCAGGGGGCATGCCCCAAGTGTGGAGCGACCTGGGCCGAAGCGGGAGAGCCATCAAGAAGCGCTCAGGGCGTGGAATGGGAGGGAATAAAACGAGAGCAGAAAAGAGCGATTTTCAGGAGGAATAAAAGTAAATCTCGACGCTCCCGACCCGATTAAAATCTGTGGCAGGACCGATCAAGCCGCCATAGGAATGCCTAGTGCAAGGTGCGCCAGGATCCAGAGGACGATCACCGTGACCGCGATGAACGCCAAGAAACGTGTCGGCGCCGTCCTTTCGCTGTTTCGTGGTTCCGGCTGGTCCAAATCCGCTTGGTCTGGTAGCTGATGCCGGTTCCCGGCCAACCCGACGGTCTCGCGTACGCCGCTTCTTGGAGATATTGGTCGTCAGGCCATGGCCGCCAATACTTGCGGAGATGCCACGCTTACTGGCGTTCACCCTCAGGCCTCCTTTCTACCGAAGAGTATGACTGAAAGGGTGCCTTCTAACACATAAGTGTTGAATGTAAATTCTCGGATACCGTTGGCCGAATACAACGCGGCCACCTCAATCAAATCGTACTGGTTCATCTGCATCAGTGGCTCCGAAAATCGTCTTCCCTGCAGCAGATTAAAGCAATAGCGGGCGCAGGGCACATTGTGCTTAAGCACGTAAACAAATTGTTCAAGCGGCGGTAGACGACGGCGTACCGGAAAGTGCAATGCAATTACTCCTCCCGGATTCAATGATTTTAGCAATCGTGAAATGATGTTCATTCCCCGATTTGGAGCAAGATGCTGAAGCACCAGACAGCTGTTTACGAAATCGAACTTCTGCGCTAGCCAAGAAAGGTCATCATCCGATTTCACAAAATCGACATTCCAAGCCCCGAAACGCTGACAATTCTGACGCGCCTCCGCAATCATCGCATCCGAGATCTCAACCCCAACTACCTTCTTGAAACGCTCCCCCAGTGGGATGGTAAGCCGGCCAACTCCCGACCCAAAATCAAGCGCGGACTCATTGTTAAGTTGTCCGAAGTGGCGAACCACCGTGGCAATGATTCCGAAAACATATTCAGCACCGCTCTCGAAGAATTCTTTCCGGTTAGCTTCGATATTCTCTTTTCGAAATTTCTTGTGCGAAAGCACAGCGAAATAGGGATCCTGCTGTCCCCACTGCTTCCAATGGTCATCCGTGTTGTACATTAGGTAACACTCTTCAACTCCTAGAGTTCTTGACGAAGGAACTTCATTAACGGGCGAGCGTCCTGAACAGTTTGAAACATGGACGGCGCCAATTGCGAGCCGCCTTTCTTGGAAAGGTTGATCCCGAGGCCCTTTGCGAGCCGGATGCGTTTACGGAAGCGGAAGCCCATCGGTTTTTGGTTCCTCTGTTGGGTGCCATCGATTAAAGCTTTCCCTCTGGGCAGGCGGTATCCCGCGGGAACGAAAAAAGCGGTCGCAGGCCAAAGCGATCGTACCGGCGCGTAGGGAGCCATCGTACCGCTTGGCCCGTGGCCCGCTTACGCAGGACTCTGGATTTGCTGGCGCTGGGCATCAGTTATTCTCAGGTTGTAAACAGCGTTTGTAAAACTCGGTCAAAACCTGGAGCACCTCGAGCTCAAGATTGACCGCACACTTGTTTCGGTGGTCGTTGAGCCATAGCTCGATGCCGTACCAGTCGTAATGCGCATAGACCGTATCACCGATTTAAATCGTGTCGTTCATTTTCGGAGTTCGCTGGGACTTGATCACTCTTTCCACTGCTCGCCTTCATCATCGTCGAAGCCCTTCAGCAAGTGCGGTACGCCCGGATCTGTCCGTTCTGCCGAAAGGAACGTGGCAGGATTCGCAAGCTAGGCGCTGCTTCGTTTCAGGGCGTCTGCCCGAAATGCGGAGCGACTGGGCCGAAGCGAGAGAGCCACCAGGAAGCGCTCAGGGCGTGGAATGGCAGACTCGGCGCCTAGATGCGGATATCGCGCCCGCAATCTCTCGCGACGCCGCCTTCAGTGCGACCGATATTCCGGTGAAGAGGCGATCCAAGTAGCCATCAGGCTCTGCTCATCGTCACCAAATTTCACGCTGAAAGAAATAAATCGAACGAGAAGCCTAATACTTTAGGGAAAAGCGACTATACAACAGACCTAGATCTTCCGAGTCTATCGGATACCGAAGGCCGCCGGTGGCAAAATCAAAATATGGTATTAGCTTGTGTTCCAGGCGATAGATCCGTTAAAACCAAACCGGGTTGACGCAAATGGTATCCAAAAAGGGACCCTCAAGGACGAACAGGTCAAACAAGCTGGACAGCGTTGAAAAAGCAATACTGAGCCATTTGGACCAGGGGAAGACCGCATCGATTCAGGAGCTTTTGAAAGATTTGGAAGAATATCCGGAATCGGAAATCCGTAGCGCTCTTTGGGCCTTGTTGGCAGCCTCCGAGATAGACGTGTCTCCAGATTACTCGCTTCGCCGACACGCTGTTTGTGTGTGAGCTTTCCAATTGCTGATTCTGAAATCGGTAGTTGGCGAGAAGCGCGGATATCTAAGACAAGCTTGGCTGGTCACGAGTCACGCTCGTGTTTCCAGAAGGATCGTGACCGCGTACTGTATTCGGATGCCTTTCGTAGATGAGGGTTTGTCACGCAAGTGATTTCCCCATACGAGCATGTCGCAGTCCATACCCGGTTGACGCACGTACTGAAGGTCGCTCAAATCGGGCGTCGGCTTGCGGAGCGATTACTGGACCTGAAGGCTAACCTGGTGGCTCAAGGGGGAGGCTTAAACGCAGATGTTGTAGAGGCTGCTGCTCTAGCCCATGACCTAGGCCATCCTCCATTCGGGCATGTCGTCGAAGAGAAGCTAAACGAGCTGGCTGAAAAAGAGTTTTAAAAATCAAAAATCCGAGGCGACGGGTTCGAAGGCAATGCTCAGTCATTTCGGCTCGTAACTAGGCTGGAGGGGCGCGGGGCAAAATCTACCGCGGGTCTCGATTTGACTCGCGCAACTCTCAACGCCCTTTTGAAATACCCGTGGCTTAATGGAAAGAACCCTAAAAAACCGAAGAAATGGGGTGCTTACAATTCCGAGATTACCGACTTTGATTTTGCTCGAGACAAACTTGCATCGAACAAGGCATGGTCGCTGAAACAAACGCTCGAAGCAGAGATTATGGATTGGGCGGATGACATCACCTATGCGGTCCATGATTTGGAGGATTTCTACCGAGCACGCAGAATTCCGCTCCACCTCTTGCGAGATACCGGAGGAAGCAAGGAGGAGATCGAGAGCGTACTCGATCATACGTTTTCTCGATTACAGATCGATGAGGCAGAGCGCGACGAATACAAAAGCATCGCATTCGGGCTGTTCGGATTGCTTCCTGTTTTGGAAGCGTACTCTGGATCTCGCAAGCAGCGCCAGGCCCTCACCGATTTCGTAAACAGGAAGCTGACCGACTTCGTTATGAAGACTGATATAGGGGAAGACGGTTCGCTGAAGCGGGATCCTAGACTTGATAAAGAGGTTACGATCTTAAAGCAGCTTACCTGGTTTTATGTTATCGAGGACCCGGCACTGGCTGAGCAACAACACGGACAGCGAAGGATCGTTGACGATCTTTTCGAGATCTACTCCCACGAAGTTGAGTCGAAAAAGCCAAAGATTTTGCCACCAGCTTCCCGTGATCAAGCCTCTGGTTTAACGAATGAGCGGGATAAGGTGCGCTTCGTTGTGGACCTTATCGCTGGCATGGGGGAACAGGAGATCTACAAGCGCCATCAAGTCCTTACCGGAGCGCTCGTGTGGAACCGAAGTCACCTTTAAGATGAGTGAGGCCGGTTGCGGAAGATTGAAACAGACAAAATACGTTGACCGGATATTGACAGATACAAACTTGGAATGGTGCGCAATGATGCACGTTTGATCGCATCTATTCCCACGCAACTCGCTTGCCCCAAGGCAATTACTTGGCTTTCAAGACCAGTGCATTAAACCGCTATGCCATCCCTCGGATCGAGCAACACCAACAATGCCACAGCAGCAGCAGCGGGATTAGCAAATGATCTTTAGGCTCCGCCCAATCTGTCTGCGAGTGAAGGTGTCGTGCCACAAGTTGTGCCTAAAAAGCTGCATTTTCGTGCCATTTAGCCGCATTTCACTGCACAACAGGAGTTCGTTGTCGCTGACATGGCTCGCACGTAAGTGGCTGTAGACTATTCCAAGTCCTTCTCGGCCTGTTCGGGCTTCACCAATCATTGCTTTGGCGATATCGTCGACGATGGCGCCGATCCTGTGGATGTCTCGTGGGAGCAGGAACTAGTAGCGCATCCGAAAGATGCACGAGTCAGGATACAGGTAGTTTGAAGTTTTTCAGCGATTGCGCGTTGACGCAGGTAAATCCGATATTTCGCCTTGTTCGTGTTCATCGGGTGTTCCTCGTGATTCGAGAAGCACTTTTCTCGTCACGACGCCCGGCGCGCCCTTAAACGCGGGTCAGTACTCGGGTCAAAAAAGCTGCCTTTCGGATCACTTTAGCTGCATTTTGTTGCATGAGGGCCAAGCTTAAGATTTGCGCGGCATCTAAGTAAGCACCTCAACCCGAGGGATTTGAAGTGGTTGCGGGGGCGGGATTTGAACCCGCGGCCTTCAGGTTATGAGCCTGACGAGCTACCAGGCTGCTCCACCCCGCGATTAGGAATCCCGTACATCCACCCTCTTGTTTCGCTACGCAACCGAAAAGTTTCCCTTTTTAACTCTTCAAATCTACCAGATCACCGAACAGCTGCCAGTCTGGTGGCTGTTGAAAAAGAGCCCAGGGTCGAAACCCTGGGCTTAAGTTCTGGAGTCCCCCGGGACGAAAGCGTGTGATCGCCTAGGTTGGCTGGAAACTCGGTGGCGAGCGACGGGCACCACCTTTACCCAGCGGCACGCGGGCCCGTAAATGGACCCGAGTGCCTGCCACCACCGAACCGATCAGTTCTGACCACCACCCTGATTGCCGGTATCGAATCCGTGCAGCTCCCCGTTCTGAATCAGAAAGAGTCGCTCATGGGTTCCGGCGAAAGTGCCAAAAGGAACACGGACTATTTCGAGGCCACCCTGTTCACTGCCTAGATAGGATTGATTTGAATAGGTCGTTAGATTGGTTTGTTCGTGTATTTTCATATTAGTTTTTCCCGATCGATTAGTGTTTTCCGGTTAAGGCTTCTGGTTGGGCCACTCCTTCGGGCATGAACTGTTCGAGATCGATTCCCAAGGCCTGAGCAACGCCGATTCCATAGGCCGGATCGGCCCGGAAGAAATGGCAGATCTGCCGTACCTGAATCTCCTGCGATGTATTGCCTCCCTGCATGTG
>DATNNZ010000144.1:0-30419 GCA_035601575.1 Chthoniobacterales bacterium | reverse complement strand
CGCAAAGCCCCGTATTGAAAGCAGCGAGCTCGCGCAAAAGCGCCTGGAGTGAAGGCTCACGTAGCCGTCCTTCTTGCGGACCAGGCGGGTTTTGAAGCGGCTCCAGGCCGTCGAGAACCAGCAAGGTGCGACGATGCGCGACTAACTTCGCCAATCTTTCGCCCTTTTCCCACGCGGTTCCGATTCGTGGATCTGGATCGCCAAACCAAGCGAGAGTCGCGTCCAGAAATTCATCTGCAGACGAAGTGCCCCCACTTGTGCCCTGCCAGTAGAAGGACCAGCCAAATACGAGCTCGGCAGAACGATAGTGTTCAGCAGCCATCTGTCCGAGCCAATGGTTGACGAGCGTGGACTTCCCAACACCAGCCCAGGCAACGATTGTGATGACATTTACATGCTCGCTTGCCCATGCATCATTCAGGAAAGCGAGATCCTCCTCTCGCCCAAAAACATCACTTCCTGTAATGGGCAATCTGGCTACTGAAATTTTCTCCGGTCCCAGTCTTTTTGGCGGCGTGCGAGTTGTCTGCTTGCGAGTTGTCTCATCGACTAGCAGTTTTTTTACTTGCTCAGATAGCGTGCTGAGGTGCTTCTGCATGGGCGGAGCGCTTGCATCTAGCCACTGAACGGTGTCCAGGAAGTAACTCAGACTTTGGCTTGGCAAAACATCCTTAATTCGGAAAGGGATGACGGCGAGCCCGGAGGAGAAAGCTTTCGCCACTTCTCGCTGAACATGATCAGAATCATTCGCATGCTCCGAGAAGACCAGGATGAGCACTCGGCAGGCGTCAAGACCTTGCATGATTCCTTTGGTCCAAGTGGCTCCCGGTTCGATATCACGGGGAGCGATCCAACAGTTGATCCCAGCGGACTCGAGATAGGCACAAATCGCGTCCGCGGTCGCCCGATCTTTACTCGAATGGCTGATGAAGACCATCGACGGCATGCTTCCTCCGCGGTATCAGGATTTTAGTCGATTTGGTCGCCGATAGCTTGCACAAAATCGCTTGTGGTTGCTGCACCTCGAAAGGAGCGGGATAACGGACCCTTGCCGACGATCAAATGCTCGAAAAAATGTAAAACTTTGTGACGCATCCTGGCAGCGGTTTAATGGGAGTGGCCATTTAGTTTGCGGAGTATGCTTTTAGAGAATAGTTTTCTATCTCCTTTTCGTTTCCAGTCTGGTGCTGACAACCATCCTTTCTGCCTCCACGCGAGGTGATACCGTATTGTCCAGCCGTTTCCTGCCGGAAAGAATAAGCATTTCCCGTCCAGGAAGGTATCGGGAACTTCGCAAGCTGCCGGTGCGGCTTGCAGACCGGGTCTGCCTTCATTGAGCTGGTCTGGGGTGGGGTCAAGCAGGAAGCGGTCTTCTGCTATTATTCCCAGATGCCCTGCCCACTTACCCGGTTCCGTTTTCTGGCGCGGCCAGGGTTCTTCTGAGCCTATGACTACGCCCGTCGTGTTCCGGTCCTCGTGATGAGCTGCTAGACACAATCGCGCGGCGCGATGTGGGATTTTTAGAATTGTCAGCGTTTCGTCGAGAGCCGCTGAGGCTAGCACGCAATTGTCTCTACTTTTCATGAACTGAAAGATTGTCTCGTTGGTGATTGAACAGAGTTTTTGATAGAAGTCTAAGGTCATATTGAGTAGAGCTGAAAGATGGCTTCGTTAATACGCGACTTAAGCCGCTCATAAGCCTCGTTTATACCAACTTTGCCGAATAGCTGCTCGAGCTGGTACTCGTAATCGGTTAGCTCGTGACGGATATAATTGCGGGAGATCCGCGCCAAGAATTCCTGAGAATCGTGGGGTGTAGCGGAACGATATTCGCAATCGCCGCGATCCATATGGAAGTCGTTGTAATGCTTGCAGGCACGCTTCACTAACTTCGAGTACCGCATTTTGGGAATCTTGATCTCGAGACTGTTTACCCAATCGAGCACTTTATCGGTCTTTGTGCGTACCGCTTTTGTTGCAGAGAGCGAGCGAGATTCTCTCTTACGTAAATTCTCTAAGTGCCATTCCTGCGTCTCGAAGGGTTTGACCCGATCTTCGGCGTACAAACGCATTGGGGGAGCGGACCGGTAATGCGGGTTGGTGTGTAGTTCATCCGGCTTTCCCAGATACTTTTTGATCGTGCCTTCGGTCCAGCCGCGGCTGATTAGGTCACTTTTGGTTAAAAGTTTCATCCGGAAGGAGTTGGGTGGTAAGTGATTAGCGCTCGCTCTTTGCTCGAGTCGGCCAACTTACCTCGAGCATCTTGCGGGTTTTGGCTTTGGACTTAGCCGTTCCTTTGCCGGTTGATCCGCCTTTCTTACCCATGCGGGAAAGATATGCGGTGATTACTTTAGCTTCCTCGTCCAGGACAGTGGATTGATTAGGCTTCATGGTAACAGGTTCCAAAGATATTAGAACCGAGACCACCGCTACATTTCGCGCGATTCCGCGAAATTATTTTCGAACAGCCCGAAATTATTTACCTAAAGCCTCGGACTGCGAGCTGGGCGAAAGCAGCTTCGGTTATTTCTTCGTTGCTCACGAGTCGTAGCCGATGATATCGTGGATCTCCGCGCGTTCTGGAACCATATTTAAACAGTTAAGCAACCGTTCGTAAGTGTCGACGACCATCCGGACTCGTTGCGGGTCTAGTCCTTTTCGATTGAGCGCAGATTGGAATTCCTCGATGGTATCCATCGCGGACATCCGCATATGTCTACCGCGTCGGAATCGTTTCCGGTAAAAATTATTGGCGACTTGATTGTCAAGAAAATCGAAGTAACCGGCTACCCATTGGGTCGTTGGATGGAGTTGCCAGCGAACGTTTATATCGGGCTGCGGAGATTCGGAAGAATCCCAATGGAGGTGCATGAAATGGAGGTGTATGTAACCAGACGCCCATTTCGGACCACAGTAGTGGTGATCGCTCTGCCAAGCTTGTGCGATGCGTTCGAAGTCCGTTTCGTTTAGTGTAAAGGAGAAGGGCATACATTTCGTGGAGCTTTTACCCGCTTAGTATTCGGTCTCTTTATACAAGCGCACGAGCGCCATTCTTTCGTCGTCTTCTTTTTTGACGATAGCCGCCAGAATATCAAATTGCTTTTCTGGCAGGACCTTAATAGCCGACTCGAGCCAAAGTAAATGATGACTGTTATCTGGCTCGAAGTTGATATTGACTTTGTAGCTCATTGCATGACCTCCTCTATAGTTAATTTAACTGCGCTTGTTCGTAGGTGCAGGAGATTCCGGCGTTGCGCTTCTTGTACTCTTCGTCAGCTTCAAAGCTGGATATAACAACCTGATCCGGAGAGCTGCTTAAATCTTCCATTGCGGTTATGCGCGAAATGTAATGTTTACGCTGGAAGTCGACGTCCAGTATCACTTCCAGATCCTCGCCGTCGCGGGCTTCCAGGACTGAACTGAGTTTGGCTATTAGTTCTTTGGCTGTCATATTAGGAGTCTTCCAAAACCCGATGAGCCAGGCTGGTAGATAATGCTCGAATAATGCGCTGCTTAACGGAGTAGCCATTGCGTTGTAAGAACAGTTGCAACTCTTCCGGTTCCTCAGACCAATCAAACATCGCCTCTTCGAGAGAACTGTGCTCGACGGGGTCGAACAACTCGTCCATATGTGATTCCAAGACGTTCTCTAATTCTTGCCGTTTAGTGATTTTGTGTAGTTGGTTCATACTCATTTTGCACAATCGATCTCGGCAGTTGGTTTCTTCTTCGGCCAACGCACTTCGAGCATTCGGCGGGTTTTGGCTTTGCTCTTCGCGCTACCCTTTCCAGTTGCTCCGCCCTTCTTACCCATGCGGGAGAAAAAGAGGCGGACTTCCTGGCTTGCCTCGTCGATGATCTCGAGAGTGGTGGATCGGTTATGCTCCATAGTAAGGGTTACTTCTATAGAACGAACGCGACCGCTACATTTCGCGTGATTACGCGAAATTATTTTCGTGGAGGCCGAAAATTATTTAGCTAAACAGGCACAGAAAGCGAGAAAGGCATTTCAGCGACGATTCCGATTAGGGGGAGCTTGTAAGCTTTCGCCGTACTTCAACGCCTCTCGTAATTGAGTGAACACCCGATTTGTTCCGTTCCGTTTACGACCAACCAACCAAGTGCCGTCACGTTGTCTGAAAGCTTCCTCAACCCACGCATCAGGAGCGATATAGTACAGATAACCGCCGAGACCACTCTGTTTCCACCGAGGATAGGTTCGGATTCGAGCCAACTCTCGGCGGATTAATTTTTCATCTGGGTCCATAATTATATAGAACAAGAGATTCCGTCTATATAGTGTACATCTCGAAAGATTTCAACTGTCTCCGTAGATTTGGTAATCATCGGGTAGCTCACGAAAATAACGTTTTCGTAATTCAACTATTTCAGGATCGTCAGATAATAGATGCTCTGCGAACCATAAAGGGCATTTCATAGGTGCTCCCGCTTGATCTCGAACGTCAAACGTCTTGTCAATGTCCTCACATAATTCTTGCGGAGTTACCCTACGTGCGACTTTATGTCCCATTTTTGTGAGTATTCACGTCTTTCCACCCTATGACCTATAGGATGGGTAAAGGGGGTACCCCCATTCTCCTTCATTATACCGATAGGGTGGACTCTTAACTTATCGTGTACTTCTTAACCTCCTTATAGTTTGCTGCATGTCCGCCCGGTTCCGTTGTTTTGGTAACCGTCCATTGATCCACCGTCACCGTATTTGATTTTTTAAACGTAGCCGAAAGTAACCGTCCAATCGTTTGGTTTCGTATTTCCTCCGTAGTACTATTTTGCGTTCCCGGAATGGTAATTGAATGCGCCTCACACGTTTGGTTGAAGTCGGAGGCTTTAAAGGTACCCCGTCCACTAGCTAGTACTACTTCTCGAAACCATCCGGCGGTTTTATCGCTTAGTATTGCTTGCGCCACAGTATGGTTCTTCATTAGCGGGTCCAATCCGAAAATCTTTGTGACTATCCAATCCATCGACTGCACCCAAGCGGTGAAGCTATGTCCCTTTTCTGTTGTCCGCTGCTAGCCTTGGCTAACCCACTCACGGAGTATAGTGTGTACCGCACCAAGATAAATAGCTTGTTTCCGTTTTAACCTATCGAGGAAGTCTTCGCTTAGAGGAAGTTTTGCCTTGTAGGTGGCGGGTTGTTTGCGGAAACTTGTAATAATCGCCCGATTAACCGCATCCCTTGTTAGTTTTGGCGCTATTACTCGTGAACTGGTGGATAGATCTATCGGTCTGAATCTCTATTTCCTCGTGGTAAGGGAGTCGGGCTGTAATGGAACCGGTACCACGCAGAATACTTTCCAGGTATTGGGACTCAAAATCCCCACGCACATTATCATACAGAATAAACAGCTTACCCGAACACAGGGCACTAGCGATGGACTCGTCCAGCGATCCGACGCCACCCTTCTTAACAGTAACGGTGTAAGCTCGTTCCCCATAAATCGTGACAGTGATCCTCGTCCTAAGGGTCTTCCCGCTTTGCGATTGATCACCCAAACCGATGTCTAAGGGAAAATCTGCACCGGGTAGGAAGTTTCCGAGTTTCATCGCTGGTGAAAGAACTTGAGCAACCGCGCGAGATAAGTCCGACGGATTAACAAAGTCGTAATCGGCGAATAAGGCCCGAGTTAGAATCTTTACCGCGTCGGGAAGAGATATCGTAGGAATCTTCAGATCCCTAATCACGTACAGCCCACCTTGATCTTGGTGGTAGCCTTTCGAAAGAACCACACACGCGCCATTCCGCTCTACCAGCACTGGACTGGCCGAGAGTAAGCGTAAAGGAAGAGAATTGTTTATTAACTCGTCTCGTGAATTTAATAGTAGTTTTGCTTTTTTAGGATCGCAAAGGCTCTGCTTTATTTGTGGACCAGAATGGGTAGTAACCAGTATACGGACGGAGAAAATGCGTTCGATTTCCGAAGAAAACATCTCAGGGGTTACGTTTTTTAACTGAACCCCATGTTCATTTTCAATCACAATAATCAAGATCCCGTTTCGCGCAAAATGTCGTTGAGTTTTTGCAAACCCTTCAAAACAATGGTCGGCGCTCTCAATTAGCGTGGTAAGGCTGCTAGGGACGAGCCAGTCAGGTTTGGGCGGAGTCGCCATTACGGTGGTAATAGTTGGCGCATTCAAATCTTATTCCTTTCGCGATATAGCGCGGTTACGTAGTCGTTATAGTCTTTACACTCATCTGGCGGTCGGATGACGGTTACCTCTCTTCCTGGGACTCGTTCCGTCAGCTCTTTCAGCCACTGCGCGTTAGCTGCATCGTTTTGAGCTAATGCGAGAATCACTGCCTCTGGTTTGATCAGTTCCGCTGGAAAGAGTTTAGCGTTGCGCGCCCCGCGAGTGCTCACGACCGCCCAACCGTCTTCTTTGTACAGCCGATATTCATCCAAGTACGCGATTGGATCCCAGGTGCTCTCCGCGACAATTATTCGATCCGCGGTCGCGACATCGCCGATAATTAACGGCGCTGAAGGGATGCCTTTTGGCTCATATCGCCATCCGCCCTCAACCTTGTTCTTCATCCATTTGCAGTGCATCCCCAAGAACTCAATATCCAGCCGAAAGCCGGGCCAGTAGCGAGCCGTATCCGGCCACACGGTCTCATTTACGCTTTGTACCACCGGGAATGCTATTTCGGTGTCGTTCCATTTTCGCGAACCGTCTTTAGTAGCCTTTTCACCCAAGTAAAGCACCACATAACCCCCCTGGATAAGCCACGAGAAAACGTCCACACTCAGCCCGCGAAGCTCGGCAAGAAACGCCGCACTCTCATCGTGAATAGCCTGGGTATCTTCGACAGCCCGTTTCCAGCGGTGAGTCCATAGTTGTGACGTGAAACCCCGAATAGTTTTTTGGCTAACTTCAATCCTTCCTGCAACTTCGGGTATCCACGCAATCATCCTCGCGTGCACCTCCAGCAGGTGCGTTTTGTAGTCTATATCCCCCAATCTCTTCGCAAGCTGTTCAGGACTGTGTTCGGCCAAAAACTCTTCCTCCGTACGGACATCAAGGTCGGGCTTCCAACGCTCAATCCTTTTTTGGTGGTAGGCGATATCCTCGATCAGATGCACTTCAGTCCTATCCCGTGCAGACAAAACTTCCCCGGATTCGGTTTCTATTTTTACGGCTCTCGTCACCCCTTTCGAACCGTCGGGCAACGTGCCGTCCTTTAGCCAAGCTTCCATTCCGCGGGATTTTTCCCTCTCGACACATCTTTTTGATAGTTTGCGCCGTGAATCGTAACCAGGGGCAAACGTCTTTGATCGTTAAAAGCGGCTTAATTTCTGTTTCCATATTGTTTCTCTATACTTATTAAGAACGGCTAAACGCGGATATGCCGGGAGATACGACTGGAACAATTAGCTTTTTAGGGCTCGCCGGTAGATATCGGTATGCCAAGCGCGCAATTCGAAAAATGGGCTATCGACTTCCGGCAGCGTTTAAACCAAATGCGATATAAAGACTTCATCCCAATCGGGACAGGCTTCGCCCTCGATGAATACCTGGAGAAGTGTTACGGCGAATCTCGATTGGAAGGCGAAACAGACGACCAATACCGCGACAGATGCACCCGACCGCCGGTAACGGAACGCCACGAGATCCACGATATCGTCGGCTACGACGCATAACCGCCCGCGTTACTCGGAAGGAGGATAAAAAAAGCAGCCGGAGGCTACCACCCCTCCGGCCGTGAGTATTTATGTGCTACCTACCTACACTATAAGTAGAACGGCTACTGTGCGATATGCCCGTGCACTACATTTCGCGGAGTTAAGAACCGTATCTCTCGCTTGGTGCGCTCGATCCAATACCGCGTCTCTTGGGCATTGTTACTGGTAGGTTGCTGCCGTCGCAATTTGCGCTCTAGCCGCTTCAAGCGCCGCTTACGGTGCTGGAGTTTGTCCGGTTTAGTCATCGCGCTCCTTATTTAAATTTCGCTCCCTCCCTGTGATTGCATCGCGAACATTACCTCGACATCGTTATGGCTCAGATCAATCTTGTCTGAGACGGCCTCGAGCAGCTCACTGTCCACCTGGTCGCTGGCGGCCATGGCTTTTACCTCTTTGATGTGCCCAAACCGCTCTCGGACGTATACGATGTAGACCTCCGCTATGATTCTGCGGACTTCCAACGCTTCCACCGGTATATTTCGTTCGAGCACCCGCTTCAGCAACTGGTGACCGTAGAGCAGCCGTCCTTCGTTATCGATAATAACCAGATTCATGGCCTATGAGTGGTTTACGAATTGGTCTAAATCCGATTGCCGGAACCACCAGGTACGTCGGGAATAGGGGATGAGTCCGCGGTTATAGTAACCACATAACGCTCGCGTGGTGATCGTGAGATATGCTGCTGCTTCCGAGAGGGTGAGCAGCCCGTTATTTGTGGTTATGTCATTCACTCCTCTCTAGAATGCCGACAAACGGATAACGGTGCAGGGCGTGAAAAGCCTCCATTCAGCGGTAGAAAATTGGAGTAAGAGGATCGGGCGTTCTAGATGGGCGTGATTACTCGTCCATTCAACCATCCCGATGATCCCCTACCTGAGAAAGAAACGGGACAAGAGAAACTTCCAGGAGCCTCGCTAACAACGAAGGAGGCCGGGAAGTACCCCGACTTAGGAATTACCGTGGTAATCCTACCCGTGCTAACCGTTTTCAAAGCGCCTCAACGAGCCGCCGATGTTTATGATCTTAAGGCCGCGGCGGAATACTTGAATATTACGCCCCGCAAAATGCGAGAGCTGTTCGCCGATAAGCGGGTCCGGGGAACGAAAATCGATTACCGGCATTGGGCCTTTCACAAAAAACGACTTGGACGAGTACTTATGCGCCTACCACCAAGAACCAAAGAGGATTCGATCGCGATGAAGGTTTTTGAACCCTCCGGAGCGTGAAAATACCCACGAAATCGTCGATACGCTTCCTCTTAACGTTAGAATTACGTTAAACAAAAGTCTGGTAAGGTGTAAATATTTCAGAAGGAAAGCCTTATAAAGATTGGTACGCAGGTTCGAATCCTGCATCGCGCATCATCTGTCCCAGGCGCTCTCTAGAGGGAGGAGTGAACTCAGATGCACCGAAATGCACGAAAATGACCGTTTTTGGTCCTGAGTAGACCGGACTTTTACTCCAGTCGTCTGGGCGATTCGGGTGGATCGATGCCGACTTTGAGAGGGTATTTTTTCCGAGTGAAAGCGTAGCATACCGGCGTATCACCCACCGGCTCAGAGAAGTAGCACCAAAGGAGCGCGAGGTTCGTCGAACACTACTGCTCGGCATCGCCTTGCAGCTATGGGGTTGCTCGCGTGAGCTCGCCGCAGCCTACGAAATCATCGAGCGTCTAATCGCCTGACGGCCGCAGAGATCCTCCGTGCCGCGAATGCCACTAGTCTCGTCGGCGAATCGGTGCCGTTGTCGCATCAAGGTTGCCCAATACCGTCGTACTCCGGGTGGTCGGTTCCCGTTTGGGCGCTCGCGGGTTTTGTCCAATCGACAAAAGCACTATCTGGTGGGACACCACCCAGCCCGAATGTATTTTGGCGCTGGCCGGAGGTGTAAATGAAATCTCCGTTTGCGCAACCGGAGAAGAGCAGAGTGGCAAACGCCACTATCGCTAAGAGCAGAGTCCTAGCTGCGCAAGTTTTGAGGATTCTGAGCAGAAAAGGGTTCCGCACCTTCTTCAAGGCCTCTGAGCGACACCCGAAAGGAACGCCTCTATCCATTCGGCGTCAAGTTCGCTCACACGCCGTCTGAAGCCGCCTAATGAAAACCGAACTGTCGAACCATAATTGTCTGCGACGCATCGTTTCCTAAGGGTGAACCCCGCCCAGCCCGCTGTCGCTGTAGCGACTGGGGCTGAGGCATCAGGCTACGTTGCAGTCTGAAAATCGGGATTGAATTTGCCATATGGCACTCGTATAATGACATATGACAACATTGGCCGAGTTCGATAAGCTGGACATCGAAGACCCGCTGCAACTCGATTCTGTTGCCCGGAGCGGCATCCATTCCCGGGTGGCCATGGCCCTTGGGCAGCGCTTCGAGATCTCCCAAGACAGCCTTTCCGAGCTAATCTCTATTCCAAAGCGAACCCTTCATCGCAAGGTCGAGCGCGAGGAAACCCTAAAGCAAGACGAATCGGAGCGCGTTCTACGAATCGGCAAACTCTATCGTCGAGCGCTGCAAGTCTTTGAGGACCCAAAACAGGCTACGAAATGGTTCTCTTCGAAGCCAAAAGCTCTTGCCGGGAAAACGCCCTTAGAACTCATGAAGACCGAGTTCGGAGCTCGCCTGGTCGAAGATCTGCTTGGTCGTATTGAGCACGGCGTATTTTCGTGAGGGCTTGGCGAATCTCAAAGAAAAGATACGCCAAAAACGCCTTCGACGGCGAGGGCGCTTATCGTTACGGAGGTCGTTGGAATTCGCCCGGAACTCGTGTCGTTTATTTGAGCTCCAGTCCGGCTTTGTCGGCTTTGGAAGTGTTGGTCAACGCCGCTGATCCTCAACTTCTCTACACGATTCCGTACGTTGTTATACCGGTCGAGTTTGATCAGTTGTTGCTTACTCGGCCGGAGCGACTGCCCAAAAACTGGAAAGAGGATCCTCCTCCGAAATCGGCGGCGCGAATCGGCGATGCTTGGGTAATGTCCGCTTCATCCCTCTTACTCGAGGTGCCCAGCGCGGTCATCCCGTTTGAGAACAATTACCTTCTCAATCCCGCTCACCGCGTCATGGGCTCTCTTCATATTGGCGACCCGCAAGCTTTCAGCTTCGATCCGCGACTCCTCAGACGGCAGACCTGACGTGACAGTTGAGATTCTAGATTCCGGCTTCTAAATTCTGAATTCTTCGTTCCTCGATCCATTGATGGCCACAATCTTTTCTGTTACTGAGTTTACCCGACGGGTGCGGGACCTTCTGGAGAGCCATCTCCGAGATGTCTGGATTGAGGGCGAGATCTCCAATTACCGCAAACAATCATCCGGTCATCATTATTTTACGTTAAAGGATGATCGTTCCCAACTTGCCTGCGTGATGTTTTCGCGCGCCTACTCCGCGCAAGCCGGAACGATTCTGCGGGATGGAGTTCAAGTACAGGCCTTCGGCCGGGTAAGCGTTTATGAGGCGAGGGGTCAGTATCAGCTGATTGTTGAGCTGGTGCAGACCAAGGGTCTCGGGCTGTTGCAGGCAAAGTTCGAGGCTCTTAAGCGCAAGCTGGAAGCCGAAGGTCTGTTTGATCCGGCCCATAAGAAACCCCTTCCACCATTTCCGAGACGCATCGCTCTTGTTACTTCGCCCACTGGCGCTGCGGTACAGGATATGTTGAATATCCTGCAGCGGCGGAGCCCATGGCTTCGCCTGCTCATTTGTCCGGTTCGCGTACAAGGAGAAGGCGCCGCTGAAGAAATCGCTGGGGCCATCGCTTACCTGAGCGAAAATCAAGCGGCGCTACGGATTGACGTTCTTATTGTCGGGCGGGGTGGCGGCAGCCTGGAAGATCTCTGGGAATTTAATGAAGAGGTATTAGCACGGGCAATTTTTGGGTGCCGCATTCCAACCGTCTCAGCGATTGGACACGAGATCGATTTTACGATCGCTGATTTCGTGGCGGACCTCCGTGCGCCGACACCCAGTGCGGCAGCGGAACTGGTCGCTCCGGCGATCGATGCACTATTTAGTCAGATCAATTCGCGAAAGCTTCATTTGGAACGCATGGTGAAGCAACACCTGGAAATTAGGCGACTCAAAATGAGTCGAATCGAAGGTGCAGCCATCTTTCGCGATCCGGGTCGCTTGATCTCAGAGCGACAGCAGTGGGTGGATCAGCTCGAAATTCGGCTCGCGCAGCTTCGCGATTGGCTGTTCAAGCGGCGCCGTGATCATTTGTTACGATTGACCTCGCTGGTGATGATGTTCAAGCCTGCAGAGGTTTTAGAACGACGTGGAAAGGAGATCCGGCTGTGCCAGGAAAAATTGCGATCGACCGTGCTTCAACGTCTGGAGCGAGAGCGGCTTCATGTCAGGCGGCTGACCGAGGCAGTCCGATTGTTGGGCCCTGAACAAACGCTTCGTCGTGGATACTCGATCACTGAGGATGAGAATGGGAAAGTGATTCACTCGGTAAGCGCGGTTGCGGCCAATCAAAAGATCAAAACTATCCTGGCGGACGGAAGCATTTGGTCGACGACGGACAGGGAGTAGAGGTTACAAGTTGCGGGTTGCGGTCGAGCCGCGATATCCGGCTTGGTCGTCAACCAAAGACAGGCGGATTCTATCATCTCAAGGTACGCCCGAACATCAACCTGCAACCCGCAACTTGTAACCCGTAACCCTTGATCTAACCCTGATACTCGTGGCGCTTGAATGCGACCACTGCCAGCGGGGGTAAGGCTACACTAATCGAGTGGCTGCGACCTTGCCACGGAATCGCGTCGGCGTGCATTCCGCCATAGTTACCAATATTCGCGCCTCCATAAGTCTCGGCATCGGTATTGACCACTTCTTCGTACCAGCCTTCGCCTGGAACGCCTATGCGATAACCGTACCTCGGGACAGGCGTTGCATTGACCAGGAATACGAACATCGGCGTATTCTCGCCTTTGCGTAAAAAGACTACCACGCTGCTCTCGGCATCGTGGAAGTCGATCCATTCAAAACCTTCATAGGAATCGTCCAACTGCCAGAGCGCCGGCTCGGTCTTGTAGACATAGTTTAAGTGCTGTACCAGGCGGCGCAGACCAGCATGGAATGGATGATCGAGCAGATGCCAGTCGAGGCTCTGATCATGATTCCATTCTCGCCACTGCCCAAACTCGCCTCCCATAAACATGAGTTTTTTGCCCGGATAGGCGAACATCCAACCAAAGAACATCCGAAGGTTAGCAAACTTCTGCCAGGGATCGCTTGGCATTTTGGTTACCAGCGAGCCTTTGCCATGAACAACCTCATCGTGACTAAGAACCAAAATGAAGTGCTCTTGGAAAGCGTACAGGAGTGAAAAAGTGATATCTCCCTGATGATGTTTGCGGTGGATCGGCTCGCGGCTCATGTAGGAGAGAAAGTCGTGCATCCAACCCATGTTCCATTTAAATCCAAACCCCAGTCCTCCCAGGAACGTTGGCCGTGAGACTCCCGGCCAGGCGGTCGATTCCTCAGCGATCGTCAGGATGCCGGGAAAACGCTCGTAACAGACCTCGTTAAATCGTTTTAGAAAATAGATCGCTTCTAAGTTCTCGCGACCGCCTTGTACGTTTGGTACCCAGTTTCCGGCGGTACGGGAATAATCGAGATAGAGCATCGATGCCACCGCGTCCACCCGCAGTCCGTCGATATGAAACTCGTCTAGCCAGAAGAGAGCGTTACCAATCAAAAAGTTTCGAACTTCGTTCCTGCCGTAGTTGAAAATGAGCGTGCCCCAATCCTGGTGTTCGCCTTGGCGCGGATCCGCATGTTCATATAGATGAGTTCCGTCAAATTGGGCCAGACCGTAGGCGTCCTTGGGAAAATGTCCAGGCACCCAATCAAGGATCACACCAATGTTGCTCTCGTGGCACCGGTTCACGAAATCACGAAATTCATCTGGGTTACCGTAACGGCTAGTTGGCGCGTAGTAACCGGTAACTTGGTAGCCCCACGAACCGTCGAACGGATGCTCAGCCACGGGCATCAATTCGATATGGGTAAAGCCACAGTCTTTGACATAGGGAATCAATCGATCGCCAAGCTCTCGATAACTGAGATACCGATTATTTTCTTCCGGCACCCGCGCCCACGAGCCGAGGTGCACTTCGTAGATGCTGATTGGCTCTTTTTGCCACTGCTTCGAATTACGATATTCGATCCAGGCGGCATCGTGCCAGGTAAAGCGATTGAGATCGAATACGAGCGATGCCGTCTGCAGACCATGCTGGCCATAAAACGCGAACGGATCGCTTTTCAGAACGATCTCACCCGCGCTGTTACGCAGTTCAAATTTATAGTGAGCGCCTTCGCTGACCTCAGGAATGAAGATTTCCCAAACTCCGGATTCCGCTCTCTTTCGCATGGGATTGACTCGTCCATCCCATCCATTGAAATCGCCAACTACAGAAACCCTTTGCGCATTGGGAGCCCAGACCGAAAAGATCACTCCGTTGTGGCCATTGATCTGGGACAGGTGAGCGCCCATTTTTTGGTAAATCTCATAGTGAGTCCCCTCGCAAAAAAGATGCATATCCAATTCGCCGAGCAGAGTTCCGAATGAATAGGGATCGGCGATTTGGAAGCGGTCACCAGTCCAACGATCGATTTCGAGAAGGTAATCAAACCGCGTCTCGGCTCCTTCCAGTTTGGCTTCGAAGAAACCTTCTTCCGCAATCCTTTCGGCCGGGAATCGCCGTTTTTGATCATGGCGGTCGACTACCGTCAATGATTTTGCATCCGGACGGAAGGCTCGAACCACAAGCTGGCCATTGGCTTCTTGTTGTCCGAGAAGGCCGAAAGGATCGGGATGTTCAGCATTCAACAATAGCTGGAGATCGTGCGGGGAGGCAGTAGCAATCATATTTTCCTTTGCAGCAGCGGTTCAATTTTTGCGCGATACAGGTCAAGAGCGGCATGACGCTGAAGTATGAGTTTCCGACCGAGAAACCCGCGATCCTGCTTCAGCGATTCCGCAATCGTTAAGCTAATATTTCGAGGAGATGATCGCAGGTCAAACGGTATGGAGCCCGGTGGTAGATTTGAGCGGAGCGGTTCGATATCTGAGCAGAAAATTGGCAATCGGAATGCGGCAGCTTCCAATATTGGCAGCCCGAAGCCTTCTTGCTTGGTCGTAAAAAGTAAGGCGTCACTGACCAAGTAAAGACTACGTAGTTGAGCATCATCAACAAAGAAATGCTCGTTTACCCAACGAACGCGATCGGTTACGCCCAATTCGGAGGCTTGTCGTTTCAGTCCGGCAAAGTGCGCCTTCGCGCCCGGATTATAACCATTGGCCGCACCGGTAATAAAAAGCCAAGCCCGGAAATCGATCTCCAGCAAAGCGGCTAAGATTTGCAGCGCAAGGCCGAGGTTTTTTCGCTGCAAAATCCTGGTCGGATAGAGCAGGATAGCTTCTTCCGAATTGATTTCAGCTAATAACCCGGAAACCTCGGTCGTCAATCCCAGTGCTGCCGATAGATCAAGACCATTCGGGACCACCGCATCAGCCGAAGTACCGGTCAGATCACGAAATTCCCGAGCTCGAGTCTCGGAAACCGCCACATACTCGATGCCGTGCTGCCTTTCCCGAATCATAGCAAACACACGATTTCGCGTCAGAGAGTAATCCTGGTTGTTTGCTGCTAAATCATGGGTCCAGGCCAGAACTCGATTTCCTTCCTCGGCCAGCTCGGAAACAACCTGGGTAGCAGCAAGATGGAACGGCATGGTCATGACGTTGTGCACTATCGTACAATCCCATTCGATGAACAGCGGTCGCAACCGTTTCTTAACCGCGTTTACCGCTTGAAAATAGGCGGTTCCCGGATAGCCGCTGGTAATTTCCTGTTGCGCCTGAGTTACTAGCCCCTGGGTTAGATTCAGCTCGGGGAGAACCAGAGTCGGAATCGCGTCAGAGAATCCTTTACCATCACCGCATACTATTGAGACCGAGTGGCCGGCGCGAGCCATCAGAGTTGCTTGCTGGCGCAGTACCGCTTCAACCCCGCCTACCACTGGCCAGGAAGTATAATGTAGCAGACCAATTTTCATGCGAACTAGGTTTTGGAGAACGCTGCTGATACCCCGAATTGACCTTGAAACGGTACTGATCTGCTTTAATGTCCCACCTCTTTGACTTCCTCGCCGCCAGGGTAGCTCAGTGGTAGAGCAGGGGACTCATAAGCCCTTGGTCGGGAGTTCAACTCTCCCCCCTGGCACTTTAGGATCGCCTCACGACACCGCCACCAAAGCAGGTAGCACAACCTGGAGAATCCTGCGAAGGATAGTGCATCTTGTCAGTATGAAGCCTGCCGTCCCGCGGTCGCGGGAATATTTGGCCAATCTTCGAGGGACAACCAGCATACTGAATCAGTACCCTGAGCAGTAAGCAACGCCGAACGCCGGTTTTTGCTGTCGCAACGTTCACGGTTGCGAGATGTGGGTGCCGGGTTAGTTTGCTCCAATATGGACGTTATGCATAACCACTTCGTGTGGGGAGCGGCATTGGGGATCTTGATCGGACTAGCCGGAATGATTCTGTTGACGCTCCGTCTTTGGGAATCCCGGCGCGAAGTGAAACGCCTGCAACGTCATTTGGCGGATAAATTGGAGTTGGAAGCTGACGCCACCAACCGGCTCAAAACCGATTTGCAACAACTAAAACAGCAAAACGAAAACTTGCGCATCAAAGTGGCAAGTCTGGGTCAGCTTCCAGATCGAAAGCTGCAGCGCGATATCGAGATCTACGCTCGGGCGGAACGGTATATGGTCTCTCGTTCACCGGGATTTCCGGCGGCCTGGGAAGAAGCCAAGCGCAATTCGATCGAAGAGCTCCAAGGCGAAGAGAACGGCCATAGCCTTCCGCGCCGAGTCTTTAATGCCTTGCTGAATCGCCCTTCCAAGGTCGACGCGGCCGCCGAAGAACGGCAGTCGGAGGGATAGCAGGGCTTTGAAATCGGTTTCTTCAGAACCCCGACCGAAGACCACCTCACGAGACGATGCCTCGAAGAGGCAGATCCACCTGGGCGGTCCTGTCTTGTTGACGCGCGTGGACGTCTGCCGGGCGAGGTTCTCGCCCTCCAATGATTCACCTTCCGAGTTCCCGGTTGACGAGATTCGCAATCCGAGTAAAGTGGCTGCTCTTTTCATCCGATCTATGGCAAACACGCGATCAGCAGCAAAACGCGCTCGGCAGACCCAGGTCCGCATGCTTCGGAACCGACGCGTTCTCACCGAGATAAAATCTCAACAGAAAAAGCTGAGGGCCGCTATCGGTGCTGGAGATGAGAAACAGGCAGCGCTGGAGTTTGCTGCTCTGTCCAGCCGCTTAGATAAAGCTTCTCGGCGCGGAGTCGTTCACAAGAATTTTGCGAATCGCAAGAAAAGTCGTGCTTCCAGAAAATTGGTTGCGGCCAAAGCGCCAAAGGCTGGCGCGGCATGAACAGCTTGATTGCGGAATTTTGAAATCCGCAATCGTCAATTGAGATTGCCCATCAGCTCTGGACGACGAGTCAACTGATCGAGCGACTGCGGAGGTGTCTCGCGGCGGTTGAGAAAGAGAAGGGTAACCTCAAACAGCGGCGACTGGCAGTAGACCCTTTCGCAATGAACGACCATCCCAGTCAGGTCAATGCAGACTGGCGCAGAATCGGAATATTCCGGCTCGACGCAGACTTTGAGTGCGAGTTGGGTACCCAAGTCAAACTCCCAACGAGAACGGAAAATGATTCCGTGATCGTTCAAGGTGATCTCGCTGAAATAAGAGGAAAGGCATTCGGCCGCCCGGTCGAAATAAATCATTACGTCGGCATTTCGACATTTGGCAGGGCTAGACTTCATCCGCTAAAAAAAGCAACCTCGACACGTACGGTATGCCTCATTCCTCTGGCGTCAAGCCGGTGTCGTCCATATCAGCTCCGACTTCCCGCATGATTCGCTTGGCGAGACGAGCGAGCAGCCAAGTGGTTCCCATGGTCAGAACAAAGCCGCCGCCCCACAAGAAATAGTCATTCGGCAGAGGTCGCTTCAGACCTCGAGCCATCTCGACTCCAAACTGGCCAAGCGTTCCAACGAAGGCATACAAGAACAGGCCAGGGGTTTGGCCGAGCGCGATCCACAATAGGCAGCGTCCGATCGGAACCCGCGTCAATCCATACAAGTAGTTCAGTAGACTGCTGGGAGCGAGCGGATTCAATTGAGAGAGTACCACGATCTTCCAACCATGCCGCTCGATTGCTTTATCGAGCAACAAAAGTCGGCGGTTATTCGAAAGTAATTTTTCAACTTTTCGGCGTCCGATCTTGCGGGCAATGGCGAAAGCTCCGGCGGCCCCCAGCAGGTTGCCAATCAGAACCAAAAGGAAGCCCCACCAGAGGCCAAACAAAAATCCGCCGCCAATGCTTAAGACGCCGCCCGGTAGAAGAAACAGGTTACAGATTGCGTAACCGAACGGATAAACGATGCCACTCCAAACGCCAAGACCTTCAATTCTTTTCTGAGCGTCTCCAACCCAGTCGAGCAATGGATAATGTGACGCCAGCAGAAACACGACTCCACCGGCGGCGAGCACTCCGGTTCCTTGCGTGAGAAGCGACCACGGGATCTTATGATGTAATTCCTCGGATGTGCTGCGCGAGCTCGGCGGTGGTATCATAGGCAAGGAACGGAGTGATCAGATAGACCCCAGGGAAATATTCGAGGATGGATTCAGCGACTTCTTTGGCGATATTGGTTCCGATCCGTCTCCCTTCGGGTCCTTCTTTTCCAGCCATCCGAGACCGAATAGGGTCGGGAATGATAATCCCGGGCACCTCATTGTGCAAAAACTCGGTGTTACGTCCATTCAGCAGCGGCCAGACCCCAGTGAAAATTGGAACACCGAGATGATGGGTACGCTCAAATATGGTTTTAACTAGTTGCCGATCGAAAACTGGCTGGGTCATTACGTAGCGAGCGCCAGCGGCCAATTTGCGTTCCAAACGTGAAATTTGGGCGTCCAAGTTCTTGGCGTTCGGGTTAAAACTGCAACCGAATACAAAATCGGTGGGATATTTGATCGTCTTGCCCGCGTAATTGTAGCCCTGATTCATTCCTGAAATAATCTGCATCAGTTGGATCGAATTGACGTCGTAAACCGAAGACGCGCCCGGTTGGTCCCCGAACTTTGCCGGGTCACCGGTCAACGGCAAAATATGGCGGATACCAAGCGCCGCGATTCCGAGCAGTTCGCTTTGTAAACCGATAAGGTTTTTGTCCCGGCAACTCAGATGCAGCAGCGGCATGATGTTGTATTGCTGTTTAAGCATTGCACCGATTGCCAGGTTACTGATCCGAAGGATCGCGAGGGAGTTATCCGCGAGCGTAATAGCGTCAGAACCGGCGTCCGCCAAGCGCCTGGCCGCCTTGAAATAGCGGTCCAGATCCAGCGTCTTTGGAGGGTCCAATTCTGTGATGATAACCGTATGGCCGCCCGCGATCAGGTCGAGCAGACTCGTTTCGACCGGGCGTTTCTCTGGAACGGGTTCGGGTTCCGCCAACCATTTGATTACCGGTTTGGATCTGATCGGCTCCAGCCCGGCCAACGCCCTCGACATTTCCCGGATATGTTGAGGACCGACCCCGCAGCAACCGCCAATTAACCGAGCGCCTTCGGCGACAAATTCCTTCGCCGCTTTGCCGAAATACTCAGGAAAGGCGTTATAAATGAAACGCCCTTCTTGGTAACGAGGATAGCCGGCATTGGGGTAGGCGCTGATCACGAAATCAAGTGGAATCCGTTTCAAAATCCGCGCCATTGCGCGGGGCCCTGTCACGCAATTTACGCCGACCACATTTGCACCGAGCCGGGAAAGTTCACGAAATGCTTGGACTACCGGCAGGCTGGATGGCAAACGTGCCTCTTCGGAACAGACCATCGAACAGACGACCGGGATCTGCGTGCTCAACTGTCGAACCGCCTGCAGAGCAATTTTTATTTCTTCCAGGTCTAAAAACGTCTCGAGAAAAATGGCGTGAACATCTGCCTCCAGGAGGGCGCTGATTTGCTCTTGGAAAATAGTCTTTTGATCGATCTTCTGAGCTCTGAGTTCCTCGTTGGGGACGCCGAGTGGGCCAACACTGCCAGCGACACAAATGTCCTTACCGGTAGCCGCGCGCCTGGCAACAGCCACCGCGGCTGTGTTCAGTTCGCGGACTTTCGACTCTAACCCGTGTTTTGCCAGTCGCATGCTGTTTGCCCCGAAAGTGTTAGTTTCGATTACTCGCGACCCGGCAGCGATGTAGGCCTCGTGGATATGGAGAACGACGTCCGGATTGGTGGTGTTTACCTCCTCCAAACAGACTTCCATCGGGACCCCGGCTCCCATTAGCTCGGTTCCCATTGCACCGTCGCCGCAGACGACCGATGCTTGCAGTTCTTCCAATAAGTTCATTGCCCCGTACAGATTGCGGCCAACTAAAGTCGGCGAAGAAGGTTTGTCATCTATTTCTTTAGGATTCATCGAACGGAAATAGCCGCCAGGAAAGGGTCCCTTGTCTGCTTTCAAGCGGCTTTCCGTTCGATGAATCCTATTGTTTTCGCCGCGGGTCGAGGGCATCGCGCAATCCATCTCCGAGAAAGTTGAGGGCTAACAGCGTGATCGACATCGTCGCTGCCGGAAAGACGAGCAGCCACCAATATCCTTTAACCGGGTTGATTGATTGAGCCGCATCACTTAGCAAAAGGCCCCAACTGGCTAAAGGCGCCTGTACGCCAACCCCAAGAAAGCTCAGAAACGACTCGTCCAGAATGACAGACGGAACGGTAAGTGTCAGGTAAACGATCGTTACGCCAATAAGGTTAGGGAGAAGATGCTGAAATATAATGTTTCGGTGGCTCTGACCGATGCTGCGCGCTGCCACTACAAATTGTTGGTTCTTCAGACTCAACACTTGGCCGCGTACGATTCGCGCCATGGTGAGCCATTCGGTCAGACCAAGGCACAGCACCAAAATGAAAATCTTCGAATAACCAACAAGGTTCTGCAGTCCGCGTGCCTCCATCGTGCTGCGTAAGATCGGGTCAAGTGCGCTGATGAGTACGAGAAGAAAGATCAAACGTGGAATAGCGTAGAGCACATCGACCAATCTCATCATCAGCGAATCGACTTGTCCGCCGGTGTACCCGGCGATCATGCCGTAAAGGATCCCGACCGCAAAGCTCACTCCGGCACCGGCGATCCCGACCAAAAGTGAGATGCGGGCCCCCAAAAGCACGCGAAAGAACAGGTCTCGCCCGTTGAGGTCAGTGCCGAAGACATGTTCCGGAGAAGGTGGCAGAAAGCTATGGGCTGTGACCTCACCGCTTTTGGCCGTCAGCAGCATCGGACCCAGCAAAGCGGCGATGGCTACTCCGACCACGATCAACGTCGAAACGATCATTGCCGGATTTCGCCACAATCTGCTCCAGGTGGAACGAGGTTCAGTCATACAATACGATCCGGCGATCGAGGACACCATAGAGAATGTCCGCCATCAAATTGAACAGAACGAGAAGGGCACAATAGACGATCACCACTCCCGCCAGGAGGAACCCATCGCGGTTGAGCACCGAGTTGACGAAAAATCCGCCTGCGCCCGGAATACTGAATATGCTCTCCACGACGATTGAGCCGGTCAGCAGGTTAGCGGCGAGCGGGCCGAGAAAGGAGACAACCGGGAGTATCGCGACACGCAGGGCATGTTTGTAGACTACTTGCGATTCCGGCAATCCTTTCGCGCGCGCCGTGCGAACGAAATCCTGCGTCAGAACTTCCAACATGCTCGCGCGGGTGAGCCGGGCAATGTAGGCGGCGTATGGTGCGGCCAAAGTAATCGAAGGCAGCACCAGACTTTGCAGATTTCCCCAGCCACCGACCGGAAGCACAGGAAAGTAGATAGCGAAGATTAGAATCAACAACGGGCCGATGACAAAAGAGGGCAGAGAAATGGCTACGAGCGCACCCAGCATCGCGGATCGATCGATCCAGGAGTGTTGATAAGAAGCAGCCAGAGATCCCAGGAACACACCAATGCTAGTCGCCAGGCAGAATGCGATTCCACCCAAAGTGGCGGACACTGGCAAACAGTCTGCCAGGATCTCGTTTACGGTACGATTCCTGTACTTTGTGGAAAGCCGCAGATCTCCGTGCAGCAGATCGCCGAGGTAGTCGGTGTACTGAGTAAACAGTGGTCCATCTAGCTTATATTTAGCCAATAGCTCGGCTTCGATGTGAGGCGGCAACTTACGCTCTCGATCAAACGGGCCTCCCGGCATTAACCGAACCAGAAAAAATGTAATCGTAACGACGAAAAAAAGAACGATGACGAGGCCGACCAATCGCCTGGCGATAAAAAGGATCATGAGGTCGGTTTATGATCATTTTTCACGGATTCCATCAAAACTGAATGAGGGTTTTTACTGGAACTCCGGCCAACTGTTTTCGGCCTGCTAAGTCGACCAGCTCGATGAAGAATAACGCTGCCTCCACAGTGGCGCCGAGTTGTTGGATCAAGTGGACCGCGGCCGCCGAGGTGCCTCCGGTTGCGAGCAAATCGTCAACGATGACTACCTTTTCCCCCGGCTGTACAGCGTCGATATGCATTTCCATATCGGCCCGTCCATATTCGAGCACATAGGAGTAGCTAATGGTGCGATACGGCAGCTTACCTTTCTTTCGAACCGGAATGAACCCAAGGCCAAGTTTGTATGCCACCGCTGCCCCGAACAGAAAACCCCGCGCATCAATCCCAACGATCTTGTTCGGAGCCGATTTTTCCGCTTCGGCAGCGAGCGCATCTACGACTTGACGAAATAGTTCGGGCTTACTGAGTATCGGCGAAATGTCGCGAAATAAGATGCCTGGCTTCGGAAAATCGGGAACATCCCGAATCGCGCGACGAAGTTCTTCTGGATTGACTCCATTCATGAATGGCGGAGCGTAGCAGGTCAGTTTTCTCGATGCATCTGGATTTTCTTAGCTCCCTGATTTTCGCCTCCGATCGCTGGTGGGTTTGGCTGGCGCTCTACGGTTTTTCGTTAGCTTCCGCCTATTCCGCCTACTCGCTCGTGACCGGCAAGTTTATGGCGCCCCGGTTGACCTTCGGTTTGATCAGCGCTGGTTTCGTTTCTCAAACTCTCTTTTTGGTTGATCGAGGCCATCAAATCGGTCGCTGTCCGATCACGAATTTCTTTGAGCTTCTGGTCTTCCTGGGGTGGTCGATGACTCTGATTTATCTATTGATTGGTTCCTCCTACCGTTTATCGCTGCTTGGCGTGATCACCGCTCCGTTTGTCGCTGTGCTCGACATTTGGGCGTTGCTTGGTCCCGATCACCCGCTCCGTACCGGCCATCAGCCGGTTAATCCTTGGCTGGAAACACACACCTCCTTCTCGATCGTCGCTTGCGGAGCCTTCGCCTTGGCCGGGGTCGCCGGGTTGATGTATCTGTTTCAGGAGCGGCAGCTGAAAACCCGTAAGCCGGGCTCAATCTTTTTTCGGCTTCCGCCCATCAGCACCCTCACAATCGCCAATTCACGTTTGCTATGGCTTGGTTTTGTTCTTTTTACCGTCGGCCTCGGCTCCGGCTTTTTTATCGGCCGGGAGGTTGACTGGCGAAAGGTCGCCTGGTCGGTACTGGTGTGGGCTCTTTATGGCGGCATTTTGCTCGGTCGCCATCTGCACACAATGGGGGCAAAGTGGATTGCGACTTTATCAATTATCGCCTTTAGTCTCTTGTTGAGTGTTTTTTGGGGTATCCGATTTATCTCGGACAATCCGACCGTGCGATGAGCATATTTTGTTTTGGCCTTAGCCATCAAACAGCGGCAGTTGACGTACGCGAGAGATTCGCGATTCCGGAATCTGCTTTGCCTGATGCATTGACGCGGCTGAAGACGATCCCGGGGCTCGCTGAAGGACTCATTGTCTCGACCTGCAATCGGACCGAATTCTATGTGACGGGCGAATTCCGCGACAGCCCGGCTCCGGCATTCTTTGAGAGCTTCTATCGAAATTTGAAGGCCGGAGACGAAGCACACCTTTTTCGCCTATGGGCCAACCAGTGTGTTCGTCACTTATTTCGAGTGGCTTCCGGCCTGGAATCGATGGTCGTCGGCGAGACAGAGATTTTCGGGCAAGTCAAACGTGCTTACGAACTTGCGACCGGCGCAAAAACGACTGGGAAGCTGTTGAATCGTCTTTTCCAGAAATCGTTTCAGGTAGGCAAGCAGGTCCGCTCTTCCACCGCAATCACCCGCGGCAGCGTTTCGGTCGGTTCGGTAGCGGTGGACCTCGCTGAACAGATTTTTGGTGATCTAGAGGGCTGCAAGATCATGATTCTTGGTGCTGGTGAGACGAGTGAAAAGACAGCTCGAGCTTTTCGATCGCGTGGAGCGGAACAAATCTTTGTCTCCAATCGCTCTTTCGAACGCGCGGCGACGCTGGCCTCAATGACCGGGGGGCGAGCGGTTCATTTCGAGGACTGGGAACAAGAATTTCGCGATCTGGATATCCTGGTAAGCTCAACGGCGGCTCCGCACGCGATTGTCACGCCGGACAAATTGGCTCCGGTCCTGCGAACTCGCAGGCACCGGCCCCTTTTTATGATCGATTTGGCAATGCCGCGTGATATCGATCCTGCTGTCAACAAGCTGGATGGCGTTTATTTGTACGATCTCGATTCGCTCCGCGCGATAGCGGAGCGAACATTGGAGGTGCGTAGGCAAGAGGCGGAAAGTTGTCATCGGCTGATCGAGCACCACGTTCAGGACTTTCAGCTTTGGATTGAACGGACACAGCCCGCGAGCTTTCCTCCAGTTGCGATTCAATTACCAGGGGCGTGATGAAGATTGTTCTGGGCACAAGAGGCAGTTCGCTTGCCTTAGCCCAAGCCGAGATAGCGGGCAATCTTCTATCGCAACTAGCTGGGGTTGAGATGGTTGAGCGCCAAATCATAAAAACCACCGGCGATAGACGCCTGGATCTACGCCTGAGCGATTCCGGAAAAAAGTTTGCTCGGGGTCTTTTTACGAAAGAATTGGAAGAGTGTTTGTTGAGCGGCCAGATCGACGTGGCCGTTCACTCTTTAAAAGATCTGCCTACGGAGTTGCCTGAGGGATTAACGGTCGCCGCCGTCTTGCCTCGCGAAGATCCCGCTGACGTGCTGGTTTCCCGGCAGGTAGTCTCGCTGAGCGCGATTCGCGTAAATGGCGTGATCGCAACGAGTAGCCCGCGGCGCGCTCGACAATTGCAGCGTCTCCGGCCGGATCTTACGATCGTGGATGTCCGCGGCAACGTTCCAACTCGTATCGACAAATTGATCAATCAGCCAAGCTGGGACGGATTGATCTTAGCCCGAGCGGGCCTTGAACGGTTGGGTCTTAAGATTCGAGAGAACCGGATTCAATTCGATGGTCGCACTTTATTTGCTTCCACTGTGGAAGGAATGCTGCCTGCTGCCGGTCAGGGAGCGATCGCACTAGAGGTGCTTGAGAAATCGTCGGCCATCCGCGACCTTCTGCGAGCTGTCAACCATCCGGACACTTGGTTTTGCGTTCGCGCCGAACGCGAATTCTTACGATTATTAGGCGGTGGATGTGAGGTGCCAATTGGTGTACGGGCGACTATCCGATCCGCCGAGACGAGCGAAGGAGGAAGTCTGGGTGAGAGCGTAAGCTCGATGGGAGAACAAGCGCTACTGGAAGCAATTGTCTTTGAGGAAGATATAGTGCGCACGGGATCTGTAGCCGGTAATTTCGGTTCAGCCGAACTGGCTGCTCAAACTCTGTTTCGGAAGATTTATGGCGACTGAAGGTAAATGCGTTCTTGCCGGGGCCGGTCCAGGCGATCTTGGCTTGGTGACTTTACGGGCCAAAGAGGCAATCGAACACGCAGAAGTGGTTGTCTATGATTACCTCTGCAACCCGGAAATCTTGAAATGGGCACCGCCGGACGCGGAAATCGTTTACGCGGGGAAAAAGGCAGGGCGGCATACGTTTACTCAGGCTGAAATCAACGACCTTATTGTCGAGCGGGCCCGTGTCGGAAAGCAAGTGGTGAGGCTCAAAGGCGGCGATCCGTTTGTTTTCGGGCGAGGCGGAGAAGAGGCCGAGGCGTTAGCCGCCGCCGGAATCGATTTCGAGGTGGTCCCTGGAGTTAGTGCCGCGATCGCGGTACCGGCATACGCCGGCATTCCGATCACTCATCGAGACGTCACCTCCAGCTTCACAGTGTTTACCGGTCATGAAGATCCGGCCAAACCGGAATCAGATCTGGATTACGGCTCCCTCGTAAAAAGCGGAGGGACGCTGGTTATGCTAATGGGAGTTCAACGACTCGAGAAAGTTGTTACGGCCCTCAGTGCCCATGGAGCAGAGCCGTCGATGGCGGTCGCTCTCGTACGTTGGGGTACGACCGGTCGCCAGGAAACGATCACTGGTACGCTGGAAAATATTGTAGATCGGGCTGCTGGCTTTGAAGCTCCGGCCGTTGCAGTTTTTGGCAAGGTAGTCTCCTATCGACAAAAGCTCCGCTGGTTTGAAAAGCGGCCTCTGTTCGGTCGCCGCATTGTGGTCACCCGAACCCGCCGGCAAGCCGGTGCTTTGAGCGCCAAACTCCTTCTTCTCGGCGCGGATGTAATTGAGTTGCCAACGATCCGGATCGAGTTGCCGGAGGACTTACTGGAATTCGGGGAGCTAGTCCGCGACGCCTACCAGTACGACTGGCTGATTTTTACCAGCCCAAATGGCGTGACTGCATTCTTCGACATGTTCTTCAAGCTTTACCAGGATTCACGCAACATCGGAAACGTGCGGATTGCAGCTATTGGACCCGGCACCGCGCAGCGTATTCGAGATTATCATCTGACTGTCGATTTGCAGCCGGATGATTTCATAGCTGAAGCGGTCGTGGAATCCTTGCGACAATTCGAGAGCGTGGAAAACCTGAAGTTCTTGCTGGTGCGTGCGGAAAACGCCCGGGATGTTTTACCGAAGCGTCTCACGCAACTGGGAGCAATCGTGGACGAGGCAATAGCCTATCGGACGGTTCCGGAAACTCAGGATGACACCGGCGCCCGCGAACGTTTTGAACGAGACGGTGCCGATCTGGTGACGTTTACCAGTTCTTCGACGGTGACCAATTTCCTGGCGCTCAAGCTTCCGTGGCCAAGAAATTTGCGAACGGCTAGTATCGGGCCGATCACATCAGAAACCATGCGACAAGCCGGCCTCAAAGTGGACGTCGAAGCGAACCGCCATGATATTGGTGGTCTGGTCGAGGCAATTGTGGCGAATCTGGGAAGGTAAGTTGGAGTCAGATGAAGCCGAAAAACTCGGCGCACCGTCGTCATGATCTTTGGGTACGCCCAGCGATCGGGGGGGCGTTGCTTGCGACGCCCGGAAGCAATCAGCGCGCACAGAGGAATCGAGACGGGCGATCGTGCGTGTTCTGCGATCGAAGGCGCTCATGGGAGCCGCTAGCGGCTCCCCTCCGGCCCGCTGGCAATATCTGAGCGCTTTGAGTTCGGAACGAGAACGTTGCCTACCAAATAAAAAAGCTTCGCCGCGAAGCAAAGCTTTCGTAACTGCCTATGTAAAAGAAGGTTATGGATTAAAACGAAATTTCAGTTTTCCACGTTTGGCCGCAAGTTTGGCCTTTCGCCGTACCTTCTGGTTCGGGGTCTCGAAAGCGCGCAGGCGTCGCACTTCCTCCATAATACCCTCGGCGTCTAGCTTGTTTTTTAAGCGCTTGAGCGCCCGGTCGATAGGCTCTCCTTTGCGGACAATTACTTCAGGCATAAAAAATCTTCTTCTTCGATCAGTTCGTGAGGGCAGGATAGTAGCCGTAGTTGTCCTGACCGTCAATTGAACTAGCAGAAAAAACCTTCCTTTATTCCGCAAAACACCGCGTCCGGATTCGGCTGCCCTCAGGACCAATGGTCTTCACCGCTGCACGGCTTCTGCGCCGCCTGTTCCACCGAGCATTCCGCGGCGAGCCCGGGTGGCATCTGGCCGCTCAAACTACGCCCGCTGTGACGGTTTTTCCCGGTGAAAATCGGTTGCGGTTGCCAAGGGGTACCTAAACAGGCTAAGAACTCCTCGGCCTCTCTCTGAACTTATGAATCGAAACGTTGCGATCGGATGCGGCTGCCTTGCAGCGCTGGTTTTAGTCGTCGTGGTGCTCGGCTCCTTTATTGTCAGCGGCTATAACCGTCTGGTAACGGCCTCTGCCAGCGTTGATACCGCTTGGGCGAACGTGCAAACGCAGTATCAGCGTAGAGCGGATTTGATCCCCAATCTGGTAAACACTGTTCAAGGAGCAGCAAATTTCGAGAAATCGACTCTGACGGAAGTCATTAACGCTCGCGCAAATGCTACCAAAGTGAACATCGATGTCTCGAAGGCGCCGACCGACCCCGAGGCGCTGAAACGATTCCAGCAGGCCCAAGACAGTCTATCCAGCAGTCTGGGGCGGCTTCTAGCCGTCAGTGAAAGATATCCGGAACTGAAGGCCAACACCAATTTCCGTGATCTTCAAGCCCAATTGGAGGGTACGGAAAACCGGATTGCCGTGGCTCGTCGCGACTTCAATAACACCGCCCAATCCTACAACGTAATGGTCAAGTCTTTCCCGACCGTGCTGTACGCTGGGCTCCTAGGGTTTAGCCCGAAAGCATACTTTACGAGTGCCGCCGGCGCCGAGAACGCTCCCACCGTCTCTTTCCCGTCCTTTAGCCCATCGGCCAGTCCGAAGTAGGCGGTTTGCTGGGTTCTGGCAACCGCACCATATTGTTTGTTTATGAGAGCAACGCGATGGTCGTCCGTAATTTTGGGACGGAGCGTCCTTTTGTTGGCTGCATATTTGTCAGTTGCAGCGGCCACTTCGGGTGCGGAAAAGCTGCCTCCGGCACCAACGCGTTACTTTAATGACTATGCTTCGCTCGTCCCGCCTCAAGTGGCTGAACAGTTGAACCGTCAGCTTGAGGATTTTGAAAGGCAGACCTCAAACCAGATCCTGGTAGCAATCTACCCGAAGTTTCCGTCCGAGACCTCGCTCGAGGACTACACCCAACAGGTTGCCCGATCATGGAAAGCAGGCAGCGCCAACGGACGCGATAATGCCGCGATCCTTTTTGTATTTGTTCAAGATCGAAAAATACGGATCGAAGTTGGGCGCGCATTGGAAGGAGCGTTGCCGGATGTGATCTGCAAGCGGATCATTTCCGAGCAGATCGCGCCACGATTTCGGAATGGCGATTTCGCAGGCGGGGTCAGCGCCGGAGTAGCGGCCATCATGGCAGCTACCAAAGGCGAATACAAAGGCACCGGTACAACGGTCAATGAACGACGCAGGCACGAGGCCGGTGATGGCTCCTGGATCATTCCGGTGGTTTTCCTGCTTATTTTTCTGGTGGTTTTCATGATCGCTGCTCGGAGACGAGGCGGCATGATCATCGGCGGCGGTGGTGGTCCTTGGATCGGTGGCGGTGGCTTTGGCGGCGGCGGTGGGGGTGGAGGTTTTTCGGGTGGTGGCTCCTCAGGAGGCGGCGGTTTTTCTGGCGGAGGTGGCGATAGCGGCTTCGGTGGCGGCGGCGCGAGCGGCGATTGGTAGCCGGCTGGTTCCAGAGCTTATGAAGGTCAAACATTTTCTGGATCGGCTCGAGCACGATCGGATCGCTGCCGCGATCCGAAAGGCCGAAGAAAAATCGAGCGGCCAGATTGTAGTTTTCATCACGCACCGCCGGCCGAAAGACGCTCTTGCGCTCGCGAGAAAATCATTTCGAAAGCTGAAACTGCATCGGACCCAGAAACGAAACGGTGTGTTGATAATGGTTGCCCCGGCCGCCCAGAAAGTAGCAATTTACGGTGACACCGCTGTCGATACCAAGGCTGATAATGCCTTTTGGGCGGAGGTGATTCAGCAGATGCAACCTGACCTGAAAAAAGGAGAATTCACCGCCGCAGTCATTGGAGCGGTCGAAAAAGTAGGCTCAGTGCTTGCCGCCCATTTCCCTCCCGATAGCAGCGGTCCCCGAAACGAAATCTCGGACGAAGTAGTAGAGGATTGAATGAAGACGCGGAAAACGGAATATAGGATTTCGAATCACGAGCAGAGTTGCGCTGGCGTCCGCCGCGATTTCGCTTCCTAGCGTTCAGAATTCCGTATTCTTTATTCCATATTCTCAATTCTGCATTCTAACCCTATGGAACCGATCCGGATCTTGACCGCTGTGCCGATTTGCGACGGACACGACAGCGCCATCAACACAATCAATCTCGAGTTGATTCGGCACGGAATCGAAGTGGTCTACCTTGGCTACCACCGGTCCGCCGAGGATATTGTACGGGCCGCGGTACAGGAAGATGTCCGCGCGATTGGTATCTCCAGCTACAATGGAGGGCATGTCGAGTTCTTCGGCGAGATCTTAGCCGAACTGCGCGCCCGAAACAGCCAACACATCCGACTCTTCGGCGGTGGCGGCGCTACCATCACCAAAGCGGATGCGGAGGAAATGTATGAGTCGGGGGTCGACCAAATCTTCTTTGCCGGTACTTCGCTCGGCGAAATGGTCGACTACGTGCAAAGACAATTTGGGGCGCCGATAGCTCACGGAGAATTCGAAGATGCGAGAAGTGATCGGGCGCTAGCCGCCATGTTGACCCGTATTGAGAACGGAGCGA
>DATNNZ010000143.1:0-6721 GCA_035601575.1 Chthoniobacterales bacterium | reverse complement strand
ATCGAGCCGGGGCAGGACGTTCGCCGGCGAAATTCTCGCCTGCGGCGCAGTTATTCACAAGCTCGCTCCGCCTCGCTGTACCGGGCCGCTTCGCTCGCTTATGAATAACTGCGAGACTGATATCAGCGGCGACTGTCCCGCGGAGTCCCTGATCGGGCGCAAACCAAAAGTTGGTACGAAGCTGCTCGTGTGGGGTTAACGCAGACCGCAGTCGCCATCGGGTCGCAACGTTTAGGGTTTGGCGTTCCAGGCATACGTAATCGCCATTCGCGGGCGGGATTCCTGCCTCCGCCGAGGACGACGATTTCCGATTTTTTCGCGGCGGCATGATGGGGACTGCGGTTTGTACTGGCGCCGAGTCAGGGAACGGGGTCAGTTTCCAGACGGTTCCGCGTCTAAAGATCAATCGGGACAGTCGCCGCTACCGAAAAATTCTTCCTTCCTTTGCGTCTTGGCGTCTTGGTGTGAGATCCTTCTTCCTCATCCGCGTCCTGGCGTGCACATGTGTAGTATATGCCAACATTTGTTGGTTGCTCCAACGATGCGGTTATGACAAGGTGCAGCGAAAGGAATGACCGGCCGACCTGAATGGTGACGAAACAAAAAAGGCGATCTCGTGGGAGTGCTCCGCGAGTTTCTTCGGAAGAGCAGCGCGAACATCTAATGGTGCAGGCGGCGAAACTGTATTACGACCTTGATCGAACCCAGAGTGAGATAGCCAAGCAGCTAGGACTCACCCGCTGGCAGGTGGGAAGATTGCTGCACGAGGCTAGGGAACTGGACATTGTTCGCATCGATATCGCTCCACGCTCACCCCGACGACCAGATCTGGAGAGTGCCCTCCAACGCCGATTCGGTCTCCGAGAGGCAGTGGTCGTTCCAGTGACGGTAGAGAACGATGGCTTCATTCTGGATGCGGTGGCACAGGCCGGTGCGCGTTATCTAGCGTCCTTGAATCCACGACCGAAGACGCTTGGCATATCCTGGGGACGTACGATGGCGGCAATGGTCAGATGGATGCCGCACCATTGGAATCGAGGGTTGCATGTGGTTGTTTTGAATGGTGGCATCGGCCGCACCAGCTCACCCAACCAGCCAGTCGATGTTGCCGTCAGAATGGCTGCTTCTGCGGACGGATTTGCCACCATCATGCCGGTCCCGGCGATTTTAGGTCTTCGCAGCACCAAAGAGGCACTCGAACAAGATCCTACTATCTCCAGTGTCCTCCAGGCAGCACAGCAAACGCCGGTCGCGTGTTTTACGGTCGGCGCGCTTACGCAGCAGTCAGTTCACGTGGAATCTGGGCAACTGACGACAACAGAGGTAGCTCAGCTCCGGCGAAAAGGCGCCGTAGGCGATATTCTGGGCCGCTTTATTGATCGCGACGGAAGGATTGCTGATGAAGCGATTAATGCGCGAACCATCGGGCTCGATCCAAAAGAACTGCGGGACAAGGAATGCTCGATTTGTGTCGCCGGCGGCAAATCCAAACACGCGGCGGTTCGGGCCGGCTTGATTGCTCGATATTACAACGTGTTGGTGACCGATGAACAAACGGCTAGCTTTCTTTTGAAAAAATGAACGAGACCTATCGACCGACGAGTTCTTTGTCCACTGGAGATGTCATGAAAGCGTCCGCGACCATAATCGAAGCTCATCCAGCGATCCGTGTTCCGTCCCATGGACGCAACCGGGGCATGTCTTTGGATCTGGACTGGGTAAATGACGCCAGAGTGAACCTGAGCGCAGTGGAGCGCCGGTCCACCGGTCTGACCGGTCGCCGGACCGTCAAGAAACAGTGGCAGGCAGCGTGGCTGTTGAAGGCGGTGAGCTGTATCGACCTGACTACTCTGTCCGGGGACGACACCGTCGGGAAGGTGCGACGGCTTTGTGCCAAAGCTCGGCAACCGGTTCGACCGAACTTGCTGGAGGCGATGGGCGTGACCGACCTCGGTCTTACCGTCGGAGCGGTCTGCGTTTATCCGACTATGGTACCGCCCGCAGTGCAAGCGTTGCTTGGTTCAAACATTCCGGTTGCCTCGGTGGCAACGGGATTCCCCAGTGGCCTCAGCCCGATGCGTCTGCGATTGGAAGAGGTACGGTATGCGGTTGGCGAGGGTGCGGCGGAGATCGATATTGTCATTACCCGGGAACATGTGCTGACCGGCAATTGGCAAGCGTTATACGATGAAGTGCTTCAATTCCGAAAAGCTTGCGGCGAAGCGCATCTGAAAACGATTCTGGCTACGGGCGAGCTCGGGACGTTGCGGAATGTTTACCGTGCCAGTTTGGTAGCGATGATGGCCGGGGCCGATTTCATCAAGACGTCGACCGGAAAAGAGGCCGAAAACGCTACACTACCGGTTAGTTTGACCATGGTGCGCGCGATTCGGGCGTATCAGGAGCGCACCGACTACAAGGTAGGCTTCAAGCCGGCCGGCGGCATTCGCAACGCTAAAGACGCGCTCGCCTGGCTAATCCTAATGAAGGAAGAATTGGGCCGCCAATGGCTCGAGCCTGAGCTGTTCCGATTTGGCGCTTCGACGTTGCTTACTGACATCGAACGACAGCTGGAGCATTTCGTAACTGGTAGATATTCCGCGGCCTACCGGCACCCGATGGCGTAATTATGAACTCCGATACCGCCGACAATGCCGTGAACGCCAGGAACGGTAAGAATGTCTTCAACGTCTTGGGCTATGCATGGGAGTCGCAAGCGACTCCCCTCCGGGAATCGATTCCGCCCAAGGCCGCTAAACAATTAGTCGCTTTCGTTTTCGCCGCTCCCAGCGTTCCAACCTTATGAGCACTGTCCGCGAAATTTTCGAAACCATGGAATACGGTCCCGCCCCAGAGGCGCCTGATCTCGCCTTGGGATGGCTAAAAGAACATCAGAATAGATTCCATCCATTTATTGGAGGCCGTTTTAAAGACGCGTCAAACGCGCAGACGTTTGCAAGCATCAATCCCCGCAACGGCCAGCCGATAGCGACAGTCACCCAATGCGGCCAAGCTGAGGTAGATGCTGCGGTTGCCGCCGCCGCTGCCGCATTTCCTCAATGGTCCGCCCTCAGTGGCCATATTCGAGCCCGCTACCTTTACGCTATCGCTCGACAAATTCAGAAGCATTCTCGGCTATTCGCCGTGTTGGAAACGCTCGATAACGGAAAGCCAATCCGGGAATCGCGTGACATCGATATACCATTAGTCGTTCGTCATTTTTACCATCATGCCGGCTGGGCCCAGCTATTGGCGGACGAGTTTCCTGGATACGAACCAATTGGGGTCTGTGGCCAAATTATTCCTTGGAATTTTCCGCTGCTGATGTTGGCCTGGAAAATAGCGCCGGCGTTAGCGGCTGGTAACACCGTGGTACTGAAGCCGGCCGAATTTACTTCACTGACCGCTCTGCTTTTTGCCGAGGTTCTCCAGCAAATCCATTTGCCGGCCGGAGTGGTTAATATTATTACGGGCGACGGTTCAACCGGTGAACTGCTGGTAAAGCATCCACTAATTCAGAAACTAGCTTTCACTGGATCTACTGAGGTGGGACGTATCATCCGTGAGGCAACGGCCGGTACCGGCAAGAAACTGTCACTGGAGTTGGGCGGCAAATCGGCCTTTATCGTCTTCGACGACGCCGATTTGGACAGTGTAGTTGAGGGGGTAGTTGACGCGATCTGGTTTAACCAAGGTCAGGTTTGCTGCGCTGGTAGTCGTCTGTTGGTGCAGGAAGGTGTTGCGCAGCGCCTCGAACAAAAGCTGCGGGTGCGAATGGAGAGTCTGCGAGTCGGCGATCCACTCGATAAAGCGATCGACATCGGCGCTATCGTGGCTCCGATCCAACTGCAGAGAATTGAGAAGTTGGTCGAGGAAGGAAAAGCTGAGGGAGCGACTTGTTGGCAACCGAGCTGGGCTGTTCCCCAGGAAGGATACTTTTATCCGCCAACGCTATTTACCAATGTCGAACCGGCTTGGCAGATCGCGCAAGTTGAAATCTTTGGTCCTGTCCTGGTGAGTATGACGTTTCGTACGCCCTCCGAGGCCATTGAGCTGGCGAATAATACGGTCTATGGCCTAGCTGCATCGATTTGGACCGAGAACGTAAACTTGGCGCTCGATGTGGCGCCGAAGCTGAAGGCCGGCGTTGTCTGGGTTAACTCGACTAACGTATTCGATGCGGCATCCGGTTTTGGCGGCTATCGGGAAAGCGGCTTTGGTCGTGAGGGAGGTAAGGAAGGGATGTACGAATATTTGGTGCCTAGCTGGGAGGGGCATGTAAACGCCGGCTTGTCCGACGACGCGAAGCCGGAGAACGCCGACCGCGCGGTGCGCAGGGTAGAACTGATTCCGGGACCGTCAGCAGATCCGGGTGTCGATTCCTCGGGAACCGGTATCGATCGAAGTCCGAAATTATATATTGGTGGAAAACAGGTAAGGCCGGACAGCGGATATAGCTTCGCAATTAAAGACGGTTCGGGGAACTATTGCGGTGAAGTGGGATTGGGAAACCGCAAGGATATCCGCAATGCCGTAGAAGCTGCGAACAAAGCCGCGAGTTGGTCACGTGCGACCGCCCATCTGCGCGCTCAGATTCTCTACTATTTAGCAGAAAATCTGGCGACGCGGGCGGATGAATTTGCCAACCGGCTGGCCGTTAGTCCGGGGCATTCGCGCGAGCAGGCAGAGCGAGAGGTTACCAAATCCATCGAGCGTCTCTTTTATTACGCTGCTTGGGCTGATAAGTACGATGGCCAGGTGCACCCAGTGCCATTCCGGAACATCACACTCGCAATGCCGGAACCATGGGGTACTCTCGGCATAGTCTGCCCGGCAGAGAGCCCGCTACTTAGCTTCATCTCGTTAGTGGCACCCGCTTTCGCGTTAGGTAACCGGTTGGTTGTTGTTCCTTCCTGGCGATATCCGCTCGTTATTACCGACTTCTATCAAGTGCTGGACACCAGTGACGTACCAGGTGGCGTGATCAATCTAGTAACCGGCGACCCGAATGAACTTGGGCGGGTACTGGCTCAACACGATGATGTCGCTGCCTTATGGTGCGTTGGCGCGAAAGCGCTGAGTGAAGATATCGAGCGAGATTCTTCCGGGAACCTAAAGTCGACCTGGGTTAATTTTGGAAAAACGCGCGATTGGTTCGATGACCGGCAAGCCCAGGGTAGGGAATACCTGCGGCGGGCGAGCCAGATCAAAAACATCTGGGTTCCTTACGGCGAGTAGCTTGAAATGATTCGGCAACGCTGATTATTTTGGTGTCCCATCGGAGTTTGGGTATGGGCGATTCTCGCCGTAATTCTCACTATGATGCTAAATCGTACCCGATTTGGCAGGAACGCTTATGGAATAGGTTCCAGTCCCGAAGTGGCTCGCTTGAGCGGCATCGGCTTGCGGGCGAACCTTTATTTTGCTTATGGAATCAGTGGATTGTTAGCGGGATGTCGTCCTGACGGCGCGGGTGCGCATGGCGGCGCCGACGGCCGGAAGCACTTACGAACTATATGCAATCGCAACAGCGGTGATTGGGGGTGCCAGTCTCAGCGGAGCGCAGGGTACCATCATGGGCTCCGTCCTTGGTGCACTGATCATGACGACCATCGCAAGTGGAGGAAACCTCTTAGGGATCGACGCCCTTACGCTGCAGATTGCGATCGGAGCGCTTATTGTTCTTGCTGTTTGGATCGATCGGATTCGAAAAGGGCGAAGTGCGTCGTAAAGCCTTAGTCGCCGTAGACGAAGCTAATTCTTCGAAGCGAAGTATGATGTGTCTACGTGGGAGCCTATTCCAAAGAATACTTGCGCACGCGTGATGAACGCCGTTGGGGTAGGCGTGGTCACTGGCGATCGCCGTTGATTAGCGATCCTCTTTGGGGGCGGCAGAGTCAGCCCACCCTCACTGCTGACGTTTCCTCCCTCAACTTTTTTTCCCACAGAAGTCCTGGCAATTCAAAACCTAAGTCACTGGATTCTGTCATTAGCGAAGTCTTCTGTCGTTCGTTTGTAAGCGATTCGATCTAACCGGTTAAACAAAAGACTTCGCTGCGTTTTTGGCCTCATGATGCAAAATCTGGGCTAAGTCCATAGTTACTTCGGGCTATTAACAACAGAGTTAAGAAGCGTAGCGATATCATAGCCATCAGATCTAACTGGTATGGTGACGATTACAGTAGCTGATAGAAACTCGCTTGACCAGGTCCAGGAATTTGGCTTTGGAACTTTTCGAAAGTGCGTTTACTCGCCGCTGTCCGAAGGGCGATCCTAGTGTTAAATCGCCTACCAAAGCGGCGGAAGGGAATCTCCTGCATTTCGGGACTTGCAGCCAAACAGTTGGGGAAGAAAGAAGGGAATTTTGAGTTATGGGCACCGCTTTTGTACCGGTTCAGGAGAGCTTAGTCTCTTTTGTCATCCCGTTTAAAGACGAAGAAGAAACACTTGAAAAGCTCTTTCGAGCTATCGGCGATCAGGTTTCGAAGATAACCCCTCGCTGGGAGATCATCTTCGTAGACGATGGAAGTGTCGACGGTGGCTGGTCCGTTGTTCAGCGCTTAGCCATCGAAAATCCGGATAATGTAAAAGCCATCCGGTTTCGCCGAAATATGGGGAAAGCTGATGCATTGGCCACCGGCTGGAAAGAGTGCACCGGTGATTTCGTCTTCACGATGGATGCCGATTTGCAGGACGATCCGGAGGAGATACCTCGCTTCCT
>DATNNZ010000142.1:0-14622 GCA_035601575.1 Chthoniobacterales bacterium | reverse complement strand
GTACAGCACGTAAGCCCATTCGTCGGCAGTGTGCCAGTGGAGTTCGCGGTAACTCCCGGCGGTCAAGCGCATATTGACGCCAGCGATATCCCTAGAGGAAGGCAGTTCGCGCTGGGTCACCTCATGGGTCCAACCGCCTTCCTCCACGCGCTTCTTGGCCAAATCGAAAGAATACCATAGCGGAACCATGTCTCCGTGATCCGTCGGCGGTGGCATGTTCGAATTAGGATTTTCATCCAAGAGTAGTTTGTTTTCCTGACCTGGATCATTGGAAGAGTGGTCGCGTTCCGCTGCCTCCGTGTTAGGTCGTTCCTGCCCCAGCGCGGTTGCCCCCGCTAGCGCGGTCATCGCCAGTGCCGCCGAGCCGTTCCTCAAAAATTTCCGTCGCGAAAGCGCTTCCAAAACGACATCATATTGCTTTCCATTCATAGTAACCTAGTAATCCTCAATTGTTCACCCGAACCGATGCTTGTAACCAACGCGCGAAGAGCCCGCCTCTTAGGGCAGCGCCTTACGGTAGTCAGGCGTTGCAAGACAACTTAGGCTTAAAGGGAATCTTCCGGCAATGACTCGGATGAGTGGTTACCATTGACACTTAATGGCAAATCCTCCTATATCCGTTCCGCTAACCAGCATGGGTCGCGGCCATCCAGCAATTTCGACAGTCAGTTAGATTCAAGTGGCTTAGCGATGCGCGTTAGTTCACCGATGGGTTTCGTCGGACCAAATAATAAAAAGGATCGCACCTCTTAAGACGAATACCAACATGCGGTGACCGACTCAGGCGTTACAGGAGAGACTCGATTCCGCAGATTTACTAACGCGACTAAGCCGCAACCACAGGAAGGACAATCCGCAGATTTCGCAGATTACACAGATTTTAAAAAGCGGCCGGCGAGGAGCAGGCCTGAAATTTGGCGCGAAAAGTTCCACTAGAAAGTTTTGGTAGGGCGAGGCTCCCGCCGAGCCGCATTTTAAACCGTACCGTGACCCCCACTCTCTTCTGATCGGCGTAATCTGAGTAATCTGCGGATCTTATTTCGGATTTTGGATTTAGTGAATTCGTGAATGATTTAAGCCTTTTCCGACACTCTCGAGTAGCTCGGCGGTCGCTCCCATTGCCCGCCGGCTATCCTTGCTGCAGAATTTCTGCAGTAGTGAGAAGAGCCCTGGTGTCTCTGACCGTTTCGCTGATACCTGCCCTAGACCTTCAGGAATCGAGCGCACGATGACGTCCAGCAATTCAGGCTCGATCTTGCCCAATACCTGGCTTAACAAAAGTAAATTGCGAACCGAGCGAATAGCTTCCGGGGTTCTGGCTACTTCTACAACCGTGTCGAGCAGAGTGTCGCCTGCACTCAGTGCTCCGTTTAGTATATCCAGGACTCCACGCTCATGTAATCTCTGTAGCACTTCATACGCTGCGAGCAGGGCTTCAGCGTGCTCCAGCGGAGCTTTATCCAATCGATGGTGGAGTTCTTCACGAGCGTCACGCGCTAATGGTTCAAAACGAATCGACTGAGCCATGATTTTCTCCTGATGGTAGGTTTATGTTATTTGTTTTCACTGGGGGACGCTGCGTTCCCGGCATCCAATAGTCTGGTCGTTTCCACTTACGTTCTACTTCCACGCCGCGCTGTGGAGTAGGATGACCGAAACGATAATTGGTTTTGGGTAACGGGGACTGACCCTTCTCGGGCAGCACTCGCATCTTGACTGAAGTATCTTTGTAGGCCGGAGTGTGGGTTACCGGATCCGTGTGGCTGCCAGTAAGGCGATTGACCGGACTTTCCGTCGAATTCATTGGCATATAAAGCTCATGCCCCTGCACTCGTTGCGTCACCAACGCGCGGACCCGAACCCGACCGTGTCGAGAGGTCAGTTCTACCCAGCGTCCAGTCTCGATCCCACGCTTGGCCGCGAGTTGTGGTGAGATCTCTACCCAGGTATCGGGAGTCTTTTCTCTAATCCCTTCCACTCGATAAGTCATATTCCCTTCGTGGAAGTGTTCGAGTAGCCGGCCATTGTTCAAATGCAGATCAAATTCTGCGTCTAGCGGTTCGGCTGGTTCACTCCATGCCACCGGAAAAAACCTGGCTTTTCCATCCGAGAAATTGAAGCGCTCAGTAAAGAGTAGCGGTTCATCTGTGCCATCCGGATGAACTGGCCATTGCAGTGATTTCCACCCCTCGAGCCGTTCATATGTCACCCCGGCAAATAGCGGCGCAAGCGAAGCTATCTCCCGCATGATTTCGGATGGATGATTGTAGCTCCAATCCGCGCCCAGTCGCTTGGCGACTTCTTGAATGATTTGCCAGTCGGGTTTCGTACCCGTTAACGGTTCAAATACCTGGTAGAGCCGCTGAATGCGCCGTTCCGTATTCGTAAACGTGCCTTCTTTCTCCAAGCTCGGCGCTGCCGGTAGAACAACGTTGGCGAAGCGGCAGGTTTGACTAAAGAAGATGTCCTGCACCACAAAGAATTCCAGCTTAGAGAAGGCGTCCTGGACCAAGTTAGCATTCGAATCCACGAGACTCATCTCTTCGCCATACAGATACATGGCCTTAAGCTTACCTTCGAGAATGGCTTCTACCATTTCATGGTTATCGAGTCCCTTCGCCGACGGTAAAGTGATACCCCATCCCTTCTCAAAACGAGCTCGCACCTCTGGATCATCGACTGGCTGATAGCCGGGAAGTTCATCCGGCATCGCGCCCATGTCGGCCGCACCCTGAACATTGTTGTGTCCGCGTAAGGGATAAGAACCTGCTCCCGGGCGCATGTAGTTACCGGTGAGCAGCAGCAAATTTGAAATGGCAGTGGAAGAATCCGATGCGTTGGTGTGCTGGGTTATGCCCATTGCCCAACAAACGCAGACACCATCTGCCTTCGCGATCATCTCAGCGACGGTCTGGAGCGTCTTAATCGGAATGCCACAAACTTGCTCTGCATAGCCCATGGTGAATGGCTCGAGACTCTTCTTATACTCGGCAAATCCATTCACCCACTGATCAATGAAATCCATTTTTGCCAGGCCATTATCCAGGATGTAGCGACTCACTGCGCCCAGCCAAATCAAATCAGTGCCCGGTTGAGGTTTCAGATGGATGTCGGCTCGTTCGGCCATTTCGTTCCGCCGCAGATCGGATACGATCATTTTTTGGCCGTGCAACTTATGAGCTCGTTTGATCCGCGTGGCTAAGACCGGGTGGCTCTCTGCGGTATTCGATCCAATAATCACCACCAACCCAGCACGCTCCAGTTCTTTGAAGGAACCCGTGTCTCCGCCATGACCCACGGTTCTGAACAAACCCATCGTAGCTGGCGACTGGCAGTAGCGAGAACAGTTGTCTATGTTATTCGTCCCAATGACTGCGCGGGCTAACTTTTGCATGAGATATGCCTCTTCATTTGTGCCTTTCGACGAGGCAATCAATGCAATAGCATCTGACCCATCTTCCTGTTTAATTTCTGAGAGCCTGGTCGCGACCAAACCTAGAGCCTCATCCCAAGTCGCTTCGCGAAACGTCTCTCCTTCTCTGATCAGCGGGCTGGTTAGCCGATCCTCATTGTTTACGAAATCCCACCCAAACTTGCCTTTTACACAGGTCGAGACACCGTTGGCAGGGCCTTCCGATGGCTCAACCTTCAGAATATGGCGATCTTTTGTCCAAATTTCGTAGCTACAACCAACGCCACAGTAGGTGCAAACCGTCTTGGTACGGCGGATGCGATCTTTTCGCATTGCGGCTTCCACTTCTGAGACCTTCAAAATAGATCCGTAGCCGAGCTCTGGTTCAATTCCCTTCACTACATCGATCATTCCGCTTAAGGCGTTGTGCGGGATGGCCGTCATGTACCCGGCTTGACCAACCATCGATTTTTCCATCAGGGCGTTGCAGGGACAGACCGTGACACAATGACCGCAGGATACGCAGCTGGATTCGCCGATGGTCTTACCGCCGTCCCATAATACGCGCGGATGGTCGTCTTCCCAACGGATCGAGAGAGTTTCATTCACCTGCAACGTCTGGCAGGCCTGTACGCAGCGGCCACACAGGATACACTGGTCGGGGTCATACCGATAGAATGGGTTGGTATTGTCGACTGGGTCAGGTTTGGGACGATAAGGTATTTGTTGATGTTCGACTCCGAGCAATTTCGTCGTGTTATGAACCGTGCAGTTGCCGTTATTGTTGTCGCACACCGTACAGTAGAGAAGGTGGTTCCCAAGAATGCGGTCGAACGCTTCTCGTCGAGCGGATTCTGTCTTCGCCGAACCGGTGACAATTTGCATCCCGGCAGAGACGCTGGTCCCGCAAGCGCGAGCGAGTTGGCCGTCTATTTCCACCAAGCATGTATCGCAGGTCTGGATCGGGCCTAGCTGTGGATGGTAGCACACCTGAGGAATTTCTTTCCCAGTTCGATTGATGACATCGATTAGGTGCTCGCCTGTTTTTGCGTCATAGCTGGCTCCGTCGATAATTATCTTTACCATATAAATACCTTTCCCAATTCAGGCAGCATTAGTAGACACCATCTGCTAATCGTCCGCCGGTGAACCCATTTGAATTGTGTGAGGGAATTCCTTAATAGCTGTGTCTATGCCGCAGATGATGATAGTGTTCCTAACTGGCGCGTCAATTGTACATCGGAGTGGCGTTTGTTAACTCGAAGGAGTAGTTCACCGCTTGTTTTCTCGGACATACCTGCTGACGGCTAACATTTATTAGTTAGCACCTGGCAGTTCTGGGGAATTCATGGCCCGCTCTATTTTCTATCGCTCGAATTGATCCGATCCAGGTTCTGAGCACCTGCGGCCGCGAGCCACAACAGCTCGCGACCGACGACTTGCCGGCAAGACTACCGACCTAACATCGGTGGTGAAGGAAAGAGAATTCTCGGCGCATGCCAGCCAAGAAAAAGGCCGCTTTGCCAGGACGGCGAAGTAAGCAGAAGGCGTGAATCATGACGCGGGTGAAAGAAAAGCCGCTAGTGTAGAAGGCTCGTCGGCAGATATTATTAGACATAGCGAGCGATTGCTAACCGTTTAGGGTTTGGGCTGAGCGTGTTCCGCTCTTAGCAAACAGGGCAAGCAGTTCGGCGAATCGCCTCTCGTAGGAATCACAGGTAGGACTATCGCCGTCCGGCTCGACCCACTCCGGATGTTGCTCGCGTAGGGCGTAGTGTATTTGCCGTTGGAGCTCTGCGTAGGTCCGGATTTCGTCGTGCGTGGAATGGTTCGGGATTTGGTAGGGCGGTACCTCCGGGACCGCCGAGTCTTTACTGACAACGGCGGCGGATTGCACTTTGCTCCGGAAGCGCGCAACCGAGATATTAGGGCTTGCTGCTGAGCTTCCTGCCTGAAAGGATTGCCCGTTATTCGCCATGGGAATAGCATGCCCTCCCGGACGATCGTTCGCTATTGATCAGGTGAGCAGACTTTTGGCGCTGCCAATGGAGTACCGTCGGATCGCCCTTTCGAAGGAGGGACTATTCGGCTGGCGGTTGCATGCAGATCTCCTTTCGGCAAATCGAACATTTGAGCGGCCGTCGTAAATCATCAAAGCTGAACTTTAGGGCGCGACCTCCCCGGCTTTTGAACTCTTGGGTCCGCCCATGACTAGCCGGCGGCTAGCCGCATGCCCGGAAACGAAATCAACCGCGCCGACGGCCGAGGATCAGCACCCCATTTTGGAAATGGAATCCCTGACGCAAGAAGATAAAAATCATGCAGGCCAGCGCAACGGGAGCCGGCCAAACCGCCAGCCAAAACAAAGGCTGCTCGCTGTATGCTGCCTTAATTATGCCCAAGATGGCCAGTAGAAAGCTCGCGATCCAAATACTGGCTTCGACGTTCACGGCGCCGCGTTGAGCCACCGACCTGAGTCCGACGGCGCAATAGCCCCAGTCTTCGAATGGAGAGAGCGTCCTTGATCGTACCGAGCGGCGTCTACGTCGCTGTCTTTCCTTCCGGACGACGGCAAGGAGCAGCGATTGATCATTCTCCTTCAATTCGGGAGTTGACCGAAACGGTCTTTGGAGCCGCTCTTTCACGCCTTCGGCCTCTAAGATCAGGATGAGGTAGGAGTTCATTTTCTGGCCTTCGCGTTCTTCGGGACTTCACTGGCGGACGATGACACAGAAGTGAATAAATGTGTCGCTGGGTTCGCCCAACGCGCCACTGGGCAGGACCCGGTAAAATCCGCGTCGGTGTCAACGTCGGAAAGGTCTATAAGAATTCAGCGTTTTTTCTCGAGGTTTGCAGTAACGGGTTATCGGTTCTTTGCTGTTCTTCCGGAGTGAGGGATTGGCGCAGTTCCGACTCGATCTCCAGCACTGTATTGGTGGAGGTATGAATATGATGTTCCCGGTCATAGTCATCCAGCAATCGTTGGTACGCGTGACAGAGAATAGCGAGTCGTGCGAGGAGGTAAACCGAAATGACAGCTTGGCCTTCCTGGACTGGACACATCCTTTTCGCAAGCAAACGTAGGCTTTCCGCGTTTAACAGAAAGGCTTCGTACTTCACGGAATTCCACCCCGGGCTATTGATTTGAACAGTCATCTCCTGAGCATCAAAATCAATCTTCACGCCGAATTGATGCTGATCCTTCCCTTGGAAGGAAAGGTACAGAACCCCGTTTCCCCGGTTCTCCGCGTAAAGGTCGGCGCCGCGCCGCCGTACATCTGTCAACCAATTATCAACGAGCGTTTTGAGTTCTACGGAATTGCTCATACTATTCCCTATCGTGACCGCTATTCGCCATAGGAAGAGTATGTGGTCCCGGACGATCGTTCGCTATTGATCAGGTGAGCAGACTTTGGGCGCTGCCAATGGACTACTGCGGTATCGCCCTTTCGAAGGAGGGAGTATTCGGCTGGCGATCAGACTTCGGTGACCGCTTTCAGCCGGCAGCTGTTAGTTTCGACCGATAATCGTTACAGAAGTGGACAAATGTGTCGCTGGGTTCGCCCAAGGCGCCGCTGGGCAGGACCCAGTAAAATCCGCGTCGGACTAACAGATCGGCAACTCGTACCGCGCGCAGTTTACCGACTGCCAGCTCCTCTTTCACACTCCAGTGGGAAAGAAAGGCGAACCCTAAGCAGTGGATCGCAGCTGTCTTGATCGCTTGGATATCGGCTATCGTATATTGATAGCGTAACCGCTTGGTTTGGATCCCTAACTTGCGGAGGGCCCTTTCGACTACCGCTCTCGTCCCAGATCCGGATTCGCGCCAGATCAAAGGAACTCTATAGAGGTCTTGCGCCGAATTCACCGATGCAGCCAGGCGCTGGTAAGCAGGGAACATCGGATTGGTACCAGCAACCAGGACCACTTCGTCTTCTACAAACTGTTCCAGTCTGAGTCCGGCGGCGCGAGGATTACCTTCCACTAAACCGAGGGGATAGATTCCTTCACGCACCGAATCGAGGACAACCTCGGTGTTATCGACTCGTAGTTCGACAATCACGTCTGGATAGATCCGGCAAAACTCGGCGAGAAAACCAGGGATGACCTGAGACGCGATGGTAAGGCTAGCGCCGAACCGCAGTTCGCCAGCGAGCTTTTGTTCGCGGCGGAACGAAGCTTCGATGCGCGACAGGGTATTCTGGATCTCACTGGCAAGCGTCTGCAATGTGTGACCTTGGGTGGTTAGCTTGACGCCGCGGGTTGAACGTGAAACCAGCGGTTTACCCACGATTTCCTCCAGTCGTCGTAAATGCGCGGTAACGGCTGGTTGGGACAGGTGCAACTGCTTGGCCGCAGTTGAAATCTTGCCGTACTGCGCAACCGCGAGCAACGATCGGAGAAGCCGAAGGTCAAGATCGTTTGGATTCATCAGATTGCGGTAAGTCGACCGAGATTCGCTCAATGGAGCATTAGGTCTCAATATAAACAGCGCTGATAGCCTATCCAGTCAATTGACTATTCGGACCTCGCCAGCATACCCTTCTTCGTGCCTGGAGCATATGTATTGCTGCCACCGTCCGCTCTTTATGATCGATTTGGCGATTCCGCGTGACATCGATCCGGCCGGTCGGAAGTTGGATGGCGTTAGTTGTACGACCTCGATTCGCTGCAGAGTAAGGCCAAGCGAACTCTGGCGGTCCGCCAACCAGAATCGGAAAAATGCCTTCACCTGATTGAACGTCACGTTCTGGATTTTCCGCTGTGGATTGAACGCCCATTCATTGAATTTTCCCTCGATCGTTGCGCAAAGGTTTGATCACCGCTGCGGGTTTTGCGCCGAGAGGATCCCGCTGATGTGCTGATTTCCAGGCAGGCAGCTCCTTGAGCCCAGACATATCGAGATCGGCGATTTGACTCGTCCGCCGTCGCCAACAATCTTTTCGTCCTGTGTCCAATAATCCGCGTTCCAGCATCGCCGGTGCGATCTACGGCATTTTAGCGTATCTAGCCTAGGGACTTTTCCCGATCTACTGGAAACAGGTGGAGACCGCCTCGGCCGACGAAATTCTGAGTCACCGTATTATCTGGTCGCTCGTGTTTGTAGCTCTGATTTTGACTCTGCAGGGCGGTTGGAGGGCTCTTTGGAAAATTTGTAGCTCTTCTCGGGCAATGATCTGGGCAGCTTTAAGCGGAATTCTCATTGCAACGAATTGGTTCCTCTACATCTGGGCGGTCATTTCTTCGCACATCGTTGAGACTAGCTTCGGATATTATCTGACACCTTTGGCGAATGTCCTTGTCGGCGCGTTGATACTACGAGAACGTCTTCGTCCGGTACAGATTCTCGCGATTCTGATCGCTGTCCTTGGGTTGGTGCCGTTTGCGGTTGGACTCGACCACTTTCCCTGGCTGGCATTGGCTCTCTGTTTCAGTTTCGCGTTTTACGGTCTCGTTCGTAAGATCGCGCCAGCCGGGGCCTTGAATGGATTGTTTCTTGAGACGGCATGGCTCGCTCCCATTGCGATCGGCCTGATTGGATGGCGCCTTTATTCTCGGACGGGTACGTTCCTTTTCGCCGGTAACCTGCAGACGATCCTCTTAATCGCAGCGGGAGCTGTTACCGCCATGCCTTTGATCTGGTTCGCGGCCAGTGCGCGTCGGGTCTCGATGAGCACGCTGGGTGTCCTTCAATATATTGCGCCTTCGGTGGCCTTCCTGGTAAGCGTCTTCGTCTACCCAGAGCCAGTCACTACGATGGATCTGGTGGGATTCAGCTTTATTTGGGTAGCGCTTGCTCTCTACGCCTCTGAAAGTCTGCTGCGTCATCGACCACGACGGATCATTCCATTCGTTCCCGCAACAACCAATGGCCATCCGGAGTTACCGAGGTGATTTCCAATTTTCGTCCCCCTGGCACTTAGCTCGCTAGCGCGATATGCGAAACAGGTGTCAGTTAGAACATGGACTCTCAGGAGGCCACCGCGATAAATCTTTACGCAGAATCGCGTTTGGAACGGGCGGCGGCCGGTAGCCCGATGCATCCCGCGATCGGTGAACATATTCAAGGGTTCGAAGTCGTTGGATTGGCGCCGGATCAAGGCGCGGAAAGTGACTTGTACCTCGTACGGGGTTCGGACGATGAGAAATGTGTGCTGAAGCTTTATCGCTTCGGCATGCAGCCAGCGACGGTTGTCGACGCGATGCAGCTTCGTCATCCGCGGATCGCTTCGCCCCGGTTGACCGGTGCCTGGAATGGGCGTCCATACGAGATCGCATCGTTCTTTGAATGCGGCAGTTTAGCGCGCCTCATCCAGAGAGATGGTCCACTTGAACGATCAACCGCCAAATTGATTCTGCGACAGTTAGTCGAGGGGTTAGCTGTCTTGCATCGAGCGGGTATTCAGCACCGGGATCTCAAACCCTCCAATATCCTCATAAAAAGCGAGGATCCGCTCGAGGTCATACTTACCGATTTCGGTTCGTCCGCCCTTGCTACCATGACGCTCTTAACTCAAGTGCGGACTACACTGGCCTATGCGGCTCCAGAGACTCTCACCGGCATGTACTCCCGGGCAAGTGATTATTGGTCGCTCGGCATCATCATGGTCGAAATCCTCACTGGGCAAAATCCGCTGCAGTGGTTCGGGGCATCGAAAATCACGGGATACCAAATCGTTCAAGGCAAGGTCCCGATTCCCGATGACTTGCCGACCGAATGGCAACGCTTACTGAAAGGACTTTTGGAGCGGGATCACTATAAGCGCTGGGATGAAGGTCGAATCTTGCGGTGGTTGGTCGAAAACGGAAGCGAGGCGGGACAGAAACACATCGATTGGTTTCGCCGAATTATTCTCGCTGCAACTGTTGCATCAATCATCGGCTTCGGAAGTGCGGTTGGCGTGCAAATCTGGCAACCGACGCAAGCGAAACGTGCGTCTGCTATCCAACCAGCGCTGAGCAGTGCGAATCGTATCGAACAGCCTTCGGCATCGATTGAAAGGCGGCCGGCGGACCAATCGCTGGATTTAAGAACGAATCCGTGGTTGCGAATTGGACTCCTTACCTTCGCTTGGGTAGTCGCGGCCGGCTTGGTCCTGGCCGGCTTTGGTCATTGTATCAGCGGAACTCCCCACGGCTTCGGCTTGATTTGCGGCGGCGTTGCGCTGGCTGTAGCCGCGGTCATTCTCGCCTGAGGCTCGAATGAAATAGCAAATAGCAGATAGCAAATTTCGGATCATACATTCGACAATCGATCGACGCGGACAGGGCGCGCTCGTCCCAGACCGCCGGACAAAGGCGTAATCGAAGATATCCCCGTGGCGTCATCACGCTTGCCATGGCAAAGGCTTGGCCGGAGGTCAAGCCAGTCGCGGAGCCATCCCGCCCTCGAGTACTGAGCTAACGGGCGCCGGCAGTCTCCGTTGCTATCTGCTATTTGCTATTTGCTATCTGCTATTTCATTGGAGTCTAAGGCGAGAAGAAGGGCGAGAATGAGGGCTTTTAGCATTTCCAGTCGAATTCGAGCGAACGCTCGCTTTCCAAAAGGCTCTTCAAGCTGCTCAGAATGGCCGGCCATCCTTGGCTGACTGCCCGGGCAACCTCGCTGTCCGGTTGGAAGCTGTCATGAGTCACTTGCAACCGAACGACGCCACGTTTTGACGTTTTTTCCGGACCCAATCCCGAAATCTCAAAAGCTACCCGAGAGGGCGGCTCGGAGATCCCTTCGGATTGTAAGAAATTTTGTGGATCGAATGTGTAAGAGAGCAGGCGTGGCGGATCCGACTGCAAGATCTCGCCTCTCCAGTCCAGCCCACCGTCGGCTTTCAAAAGTTTCACTGGTGATCCGACCTTCCAATCGGACTGAATAGTTCTGCCAGCCCAATATTGACGAGTAAATTCGGGACTAATCAGCGCTTCCCAAAGTTTTTCAGGTGTGGTGGCGATATAGCTCACGTAAACAAACTCCGGCTTATTCATGAGGACGTTTTTTTTCTCTTCTTTTCGAGATCCTGTTTGACGTCGCTTAACGCCTGTAGGCGGCGACGCTCGTATTTGCTGATCCAACGCACATAGATCTCGTTAATTGGCGTTGGATTGAGGTAGTGCAGCTTGTCCCGACCCTGCCAGACGGTGACAACCAGATTGGCGCTTGCCAATATTGCCAGATGTTTGGTGACTGCTTGACGGGACATATCGAGCTGCTGGCAGAGCTGACCCAATGTTTGGCCGTTCTCCGCCCGGAGACGGTCGAGCAACTCTCGGCGAGTTGGGTCAGCTAGAGCCTTGAACACCTCGTCCATTTCACGGCAATTATGCAACCTTTTGGTTGCATGTCAAGCCGCCGGTCCAAAATAGTCAAACTGGAGCTAGCCAGTCGCTCCGCTATCGGCTATCGGCTATTGGCTATCTTCTCTCCCCATGTTTCGCGCAAATGAAGTTAAAGCACTCCTGTTCGACACCTTCGGAACAGTCGTCGATTGGCGATCCAGTTTGATTGAGGCTTTCTCGCAATTCGGTCAAAGCCACCAACTTGCTGGGGATTGGTCCCAGCTGGTAGACCAATGGCGCGCTGCTTATTGGCCTAGCATGGACAAAGTCCGCAAGGGAAAGTTAGCCTGGACGACTCTCGACGAGCTGCATCGAGCGGCTCTGGTCAAGCTCCTGCCGGCTTTCAAATTAGAGCAGCTCTCCGCCGATCAGATTGACGATCTGACCGGGTTTTGGCATCGGCTGAACCCCTGGCCCGATGCCCAACCGGGTCTGGCGCGTCTAAAAAAACATTTTTTGATCGGACCACTTTCCAACGCAAATTTTTCTCTCATGGTGGAGCTGAACAAGTTCGCCGGTCTTGGTTGGGATTTCATTTTCGGCTCGGACATTTTCCGCCACTACAAACCGGATCCGGAAACCTATCTCGAGGCTTGTTCCCTGCTTGGATTAGTACCCGCTCAAGTAGTGATGGTTGCCGCCCACAATTATGATCTGCACGCGGCCCGATCCTTTGGCTTGCATACCGCTTTTATTCCGCGACCCACCGAATACGGCCCATCGCAAACCAAAGACCTAAGACCAGAGGGTCCATGGGACATCGTTGCCGTCGATCTCGAAGACCTCGCCACTCAATTAATGGAAAACTGTTCGACCAAATAAAAAGCGACTCATTGGCTGATTTGGGTCTAAGCAACAGCGCTTCACGTAGTGCCAATCAAAGTTAGAACGAGGTTAATGCGGAGTGCTCTCCGTCTGTTTGCCAAACGCGGATACGACGCCGTGGGTGTACAAGAAATTGTCGTCACTGCTAAAGTAACTAAACCGGCGCTCTATCACTACTTTGGCAGCAAACGCGGTTTGATCGAGTCGCTCTTTGAGGAAACGGTTGAACAATTACTGGTGGCGCTGCGCCAGCTTCGGCATCCCCACCCGGCTGTATACCAGGTAATCGAAGCTGTGGTGGATGTTTATTTTACCTTTATCCGAAGCAAACCCGCGTTCTATCGACTGCAACTCGCGCTGTATTTTGCCCCTCAGGAAAGTGAAGGATATAAAGCCGCCGGCAAATACTATGTCATTCAGAGAGCGCTGGTCATTGAGATTCTCCAAGCTGGCCAGCTGGCGCTAGGCCGAAGCGCCGGAGAATGGCAGGCGACGACACTAATCGGGCTAATCAACTGTTGTGCGTCCGCTTACTTAAACGGGGAGATCAAATTGACTGCTAAAATACGAAAGGATTTGACTCGGCAATTCCTTTATGGAGTAACTGGCAAAGATCAGGAATAGAAAATACTTGTATCTATACCGAACGGTAGGTACGCTAATTTTTTTATGTCGGCTGACGATTTCCCCGCCAGACTCCTGTTGAAGAATCAAGTTGCCGTTGTTACCGGGGGCGCTCGGGGCATTGGCGCGGCCATTGTTCGCCGTTTGGTGAAGGAGGGCGCTCAGGTTGTTTTCGGTGACATCCTTGAACAAAAGGGCAAAGCTTTAGCCGCAGAGGTGGGCGACAGGGTGAGATTTCAACGGAGCGATGCTACCAGTCCGGAACAAACCGAGAAATTGATGGAAGCCGCGATCAAATACTTCGGCCGATTGGATTGTGTCGTCAATAACGCCGGGGCCGGTGGCTTCGGGGGCCCATCGCGGACATTCCGGTTCAAGGCTTCGATCGGACAATCAATCTGCTGCTTCGTGGGACCTTTCTCGGCATCAAATACGCGGTTCGCCATATGCGAAGCGGCTCGATCATTAATATCGCCAGCGTGGCCGGGTTAAGAGGCGGCTACGGTCCGCATGCCTATACCGCGGCAAAATTTGGGGTAATCGGACTAACGAAATCCGCTAGCTTGGAACTGGCCGAACGCAATATTCGCGTGAACGCAATCTGCCCGGCGGGAATTCCGACCGCCATCTTTGCTGGTCCACGGGCGCCAGCTGCTCTTATTGAGCGAACCCCGGATATCGTAAGGCCCCTCTTGGCTGAGGGCGTACCGCTTCGCCGCGCCGGCTCTGCCGAAGAAATCGCTAGCGCGGCCGTTTGGTTAGCAAGCGATCAAGCGGGGTACATTACCGGACATGAGCTAGTCATAGATGGCGGTTTGACCTGCGGCTTACCATGGTCACGACAGCTCGAGGTTTATCAAAAGTTCGTCGAACGGTTTCAATCAGCCTGAGTTCGCCGATTATATTCTCACGGCGGACGGATAGACCGAGCTAAATCGTAGACTTTTGCACATAGAAGGCTCAAGCAAGACAACGAAAAACGTCACTCGATTCGGTTGTCTGAACGTCGTTCGCCTTACTTTACGTTAGCGGCTGGTATCACGAATATGTTCACAATTTTGGGATCGTAAGCTCTTCCCTATTGTTATTCGATCCGCTAGTATGCTAAGAAATTTAGAGTGGCCTCCCAACAAAATCGGGCCGCTCGACAGAATAATCCCCACCCCCATGAACCTGATACATTCAGCCACCGTTGCGGTGGCAGTTGTTCCGTTGACCCTCGCGCTATTGTCACCTAGGGCAGTGTACGCCGAACCCACGACAAACCTGCTTTCGCAATGGAGCGAAGGTTCCGATGCGGCGGCGATCGCCAAGCTCGGCGACATGTTCAAGGCGGCGGGCGGCAAGTGGACGGCGACATCCATTGCCGGCCATACCGCCAATACGCTGGCCAAGCTTCGCGCCGACGTCGTTTCCGGCAATCCACCGCC
>DATNNZ010000141.1:0-25581 GCA_035601575.1 Chthoniobacterales bacterium | reverse complement strand
TAACGGAGAACCTCTGTTCTCTCCGTTAGCTCCTGTTCAACTGTCTTTGAGCCGAGGCCGTGACGCGCTGAGTGGTGCTTTAGCGCAGCGCGCCGGACCAGGCGCGAATCCTCGCGGAAAAACAAGAATCGGGACCAGTGTAGTACAGAGATCTCAGAGACGAGGTACTTGGGCTGAACGTAGGACGAGATGGTATCTGTTTTCTGAAGAATACGAGCTCTTAGGCAAATTCGGAATTCCCTCTCTGGGTCACCCCGCAGCTCAGAAACAGAAGAGGTACTCAGGGATTACGAACCTGCTTCCCTTTAACGCTTGTACCCTCTTTTCCAAGAGGACTCGCTTCAGATGGAAGCGACTGTGGATGGCGATAATTGCTGAGAGGCCGGTTCCAGCGTCACGACAAAAGGCCAATAACTCGTGATTATCGAATTCTTTGTGACCGTGACCAAGCATGAAATCCATAAGACGATGCCGTCTTCCCATCCCTCTGTCGTCGGGTGGGACTCTCGCCGGCTACCAGTCAATTCGCGTATCCAGCTGAAATCAACAAATACGCGGATTCGCTGGCCCGGTGCATTTCTGCTCGAGTTGCCGTTTTCGTTGTTCCAGCTGGCGAATAGTTGGCCGACAACGGACTGGTTAGCCGAAGGCCGTGAGTTGTGACCTCGGCTTGATGCTGACTATGACGCGCCAACTCAAATTGGCCGGTTATCAACCATTCGCCGCCTGGGTTTGGCTAGCTGACCAGGTGACTGCCGAATCCGGCTTTGTCGAGCAAGGCTTGCTGGTTCCGCTTATCGAAGTCCGCTCGCGCTCTGAGGACCTGATCGATATGGTCCTCGGCCCAAAGACAGAGCCCATTCATCTTGCTAACCAATGAGCTTCCTAACGGCGTGAGGGAGTACTCCACCTTGGGCGGCACGCTGGCATAAAGTTGCCGCTTTACCAATCCGTCCCGCTCCAGATCCCGCAGAGTGGAAGTGAGCATCTTTTGACTGATACCATCGATCGCCCGGCGCAACTCGGCAAAGCGCATTGTGCCGGCGGCCAGCTGTCCGATGACCAAGACGGTCCACTTATCCGCGAGGCGGTCCAGCACTACGCGGGTGGGACAATCTCGATCATACACATTTGCGGCGTGGGCCTCGACTGATTTCCTTCGAGTTACCTGGTGTCTGAGGGGTGCCTTATTGCTCATTGAGTGATAGTTTATAAAAGTGACCAGAAGGAGACAATTTTATTCCCAGGCCTGCGGCGAAAGATACGCTATTTCGCGGACAGGATACTAGTCGATCGCGCTCCTGCGGCCTCAATGAACTGGCTCCTCTCTGCGTGCTCGCTGCTCGATTGATCTTGGTCTCTGCTTCTTGGGTGCGCGGCCAAAAATTTTCATGATCAGAGAGAAAAAGATCGGAGTGAAAAAGATCCCAAAAAAGGTTACTCCGATCATTCCAGCGAAGACGGCTGTACCCAATGCCTGGTCCATTTCGGCCCCGGCTCCCTTGGCAATCACCAACGGCAACACGCCAAGAATGAACGCGAACGAGGTCATGAGAATCGGCCGCAAACGGAGTCGGGAAGCTTCCGCCGCAGCCTCGATACGTCCCATCCCAGATTCCATCTGCTGCCGGGCAAACTCGACGATCAAGATCGCATTTTTACAGGCCAGCCCGACGAGAACAATGAATCCGATTTGGGTGAAAATATTGTTGTCCTGTCCGCGAAAATAGACTCCAGCCATCGCCGATAATAAGCACATTGGAACGATCAGGATGACCGCCAGTGGCAAAGACCAACTCTCGTATTGAGCGGCCAACGCCAAAAACACAAACAAGACACAAAGCGGGAAGATGAAAATCGCGGTGTTGCCGGCGGTCACCTCTTGATAGGTCAATTGGGTCCACTCAAAGGAGAACTGGCTGGGCAGATTCTCTCGACAGATTCGTTCCATCTTCTCAATCGCCTGACCGGAACTGACCCCTGGCAATGTTGCTCCTTGAATGAGAGCCGAGGGATAGACGTTATAATGGCCGACCGTATCCGGACCATTGATCCGTTGAACATCCATTAAGCTACCCAATGGCACCATTCCGCCGGTGCTATTGCGGGCGTACATCCTTAGGATCTGATTAGGATCCGATCGGAAAGCAGCTTCACCTTGCAAGTTTACCTGATAGGTTCGCCCCAGAAAGTTGAAGTCGTTCACGTAGTTGCTTCCAAGATAACTCTGAAGGGTGGTAAACACCGAGCTTATCGGCACATTCAAAGTCTGCACCTTTTCCCGGTCGATATTCAGAAACAGCTGCGGCACCTGGGAACGATAGGTGGTAAAGACTGCGCTTAAGCCCGGCTCCGCATTGGCAGCCGCGGTCACTGCGTCGGTCGCTTGCTGCAACGCGCTTAACCCGGCGTTTCGGCGATCCTCAATCTCGAGCTGGAAGCCACCTGCATTCCCCATTCCTCGAACCGAAGGAGGCTGAATTGCGACAACAAACGCATCCTGAATCGAGGAAAATGCTGTCTGCAGTTTCCTGGTGATTGCCGTAGCCGATTGCTCCGGATGACCGATTCGTTCACTAAATGGTTTCAGAGGGAAGAAGACAGTCAAGGCATTAGACTTGATGGTCGAATCTAGAATCGATAGGCCTTCGATGGCAAAGGTAAGCTCTACCCCGGGAATGTTCTTACCAATCTCGCCGATCTGTCGTCGGACGTCGTCGTTACGTTGCAGCGAGGCGCCGTCCGGTAGCTGCGCAAACACGATAAGGTACCCCTGATCCATGGTCGGGATAAAGCCGGCTGGAACCTTCTGGAACAGCAACCCGGTCAAAGCAAGAAATCCAAAATAAACTACTAACACGAGTCCGCTGACTCGAAGCAACCGGCGCACTACGGCTCCATAACCGCTGATTGCAAAATCGAACGTTCGATTGAATAAACGGAAAAACCAACCCAACAAAGTGTCAATCAGGTGGGTAAGCAGGTCCTTCTTTACATGACCTGGTTTAATCAAGAGGGCAGCTAACGCCGGGCTCAGGGTGAGCGAGTTAAATGCCGAAATTAAGGTGGCAATAGCGATGGTCAGCGCGAACTGCCGATAAAATTGGCCACTGATACCGCTGACCAGTGCCGTCGGAACGAACACTGCCGTCAGCACGACCGCAATCGAAATCACTGCTCCGCCCACTTCATCCATCGCCTTCCTGGTGGCCTCGGTCGGATCCAGGCCGCGCTCGACCCAGCGTTCCACGTTTTCGACCACCACGATCGCGTCATCCACCACGATGCCGATCGCCAGTACTAGCCCAAATAATGAAAGAGAGTTAAGGGAGAACCCCATGAGGGCCATCACCGCTAAGGTTCCAATCAATGAAACGGGCACCGCAATGAGCGGGATCAGGGCGATTCTCCAGGACTGGAGAAATACCATGACCACGATCACCACCAGGATAATGGCGTCCCGGAGCGTGTCGTAGACTGCGTTAATGGACTGTTGAGTGAAGAGAGTGGGATCGTAGGGGATAGAGTATTCCATTCCCGGAGGAAAGGATTTCGCCATTTCCGCGATCTGTTGTTTCACGAGAGCAGCGGTTTTCAGCTCGTTGGAGCCGGGTAACTGAAAGATTCCGATAGCGACGGCCGGCACCACTCCATCCTGATAGGTAGTACTGGTGTAGCTCTGCCCGCCCAGTTCCAGCCTGGCGACGTCGCTCAGATACACCAACTGCCCATTACTACCTCGCTTTAAAATAATCCTCGCAAACTGTTCTGGAGTCACCAAACGGCCCTTGGTATTAAGAATGAACTGAAACTCCGTCTTGGGACGTGCCGGTTCGGCTCCAATGCTTCCGGGGGCGACTTGAATGTTTTGGGCTTGAACTGCGCTTACCACGTCATCCGCGGTTAAACCACGGGAAAACATCAGATCCGGATTTAACCAGACCCGCATGCTGTACGGCTGCGCGCCAAAAATCTGGACGTTTCCTACACCGTCGATTCGCTTGAGGGAATCTTCGATCTGGGTGTAAGCATAGTTACTGAGATAAAGAGGGGTATAGGTGTTACTTTTGGAAGTCAGCCCGATCGCCATTAGAATATCCGGTGACTGCTTCTGCGTCGTGACACCAATATTTCTGACCTCCAGAGGCAATTGCGGCTCGGCAATCGCAACTCGATTCTGAACCAGTACCTGCGCTATGTTCGGATCGGTCCCTAACTTGAATGTCACCGTCAGCTGCATGGTGCCATCCATGGCCGAGACGGAGGACATGTATAACATGTTCTCTACCCCGTTGACCTGCTGCTCGATCGGCTCCGCCACTGTCTCGGCCAGGGTCTTCGGATCTGCGCCCGGATACTGGGCCTGCACTACTACTGTCGGCGGCGCAATCTCAGGGTATTGTGCCACCGGCAGGATCGTATAAGCAATCGCCCCTAGCAATACGGTAACAATAGAGATTACAATCGCGAAAATCGGGCGATCGATAAAAAAATGAGATAGCTTCATTATTTTCCCAGCTTTAAGGCGTTGCCTTGTTCCGGTCCGCGCTGCCGTGCGAGGCGCTCGATTGTGAGCTGGTCAGCGGCATCGAAATGTCGTTCGAACTGAATTGCTCCATCGCTCCTTGCTGCGGTTGCACCGGGCTATCGGGCCGCACCTTAATAATTCCATTGATAATCACGACATCATCCGGTTGCAGTCCCGATTTTACGACCCGCAATCCCTCGGCCAGCTGTCCCGTCTTGATGTGACGCAGCCGGGCGATATTCTTGGAATCCAAAACATACACAAAGCTCTGATCCTGATCCGAGCCGATTGCCCGATCGGCGACCAGGAGTGCGTTGTATTTCGGGCCCGAAGCTACTCGCACCCGGACAAAGTTTCCCGGCGTCAAAAACCCATCGCTGTTTGGAAATGATCCCCGGATGAGGAGCGTACCGGTCGATGAGTCGAAAGCGTTATCTGAAAAATCGATCGTTCCCTCATGAGGAAAGCCGGTTTCATCCTGCAACTGAAGATAGACCGGAATTTTGCCACCTTCAGAACTGGCCAGTTTCCCTTCCCGGATGAGTCGCTGATAGCTGAGCGCAGCAAGTTCATCCATGCTGAAGTAAGCGTAAATCGGATCGATGCTGACGATGGTGGTGAGCTGCGTGGAATCAGCTTGTACGAGGTTGCCAATATTCACCAACTGGCGGCTGACGCGTCCGGCGATCGGCGATGTAACGTGAGTAAATTCAAGATTCAGTTGAGTCGAATTGCGGGCCGCTTGCGCCGAGACCACCTGAGCGGCGGCTTGGTTCTTGTTCGACAATGCCGTATCGTAATCTTCCTTCGCGATAACCCCCGTCTCTCGCAAACGCTGTTGGCGCTCGAACGTCACATCCTGCAGTTGCTGATTGGCTTGCGCTTGCTGCAACTGGCCAACCGCCTGGTCGTAAGCATCCTGATAGGGCCTCGGATCGATTTGGAAAAGCAAATCGCCTTTGTGGACAATGTCGCCTTCCTTAAAGGGAATATCGACAATGTAACCGCTGACCCGAGGGGTTACCGTGACCAGCTTGACCGCTGCGGTTCTTCCGGTGAACTCGTTCCAGTTCACCACCTCCTTCTGTTCCGGTTTGCTGACCGTAACCTCGGCAGGTGGTGGACCATGCGCCGCCGGTTGCTGGTTGTTGCAGCCGGCCAGCCAAAAACTTAATGCGACGACCATCAGTCGCTCACAGCCGATGTGAAGTCGCTTGGCCCAGGTGAGGTCTTGCTCGATCGCCGGAGAAAATCGGCGCTCTAACTGCGGATGTATGAGTCGCTTAGATAGCATTTACAGGTATTTTATTGTTGGCTCTAAGTGTGCCGTCTGGGATAAGGGGATTGAGTATTTGTTTCTCAGTAAGAAGGCGTAGGGAGATGGTTCTCCCGATTGCTTCGGAATGAGGCCCGCCGTTCGGTATTGACTAAGGCTTCCGCTTGTTCGGAAGGCACATTGAAGCCCTCGTTCGGATCTGAGATTCTCGGAATCCATTCCGGCCGGAAGCGCGGCGCAGGTCGTCACGCTTATTCAATCGGTCGGCCAAGCGGTTCGGATCTTATTGAGGTGAGGTTCCCTTAGCTCCTTCTGTTCCCAAATCCCAGTGACACCTGTAGCCAGAATTGTTTTCATGCGTCGTGCAATCATTGCCCGAGGTCACATTAGGATACCAAGGAGCTATTGGCAAGAAGGCACCCAATGGTAAGTAGGTTACATTTTGGAAACCGCAGGGATGGATGAGAGGAACCGGTGAACCGGCAATTAGGACAACGATTGCTCAAGCGGCGCCACCAAATACAACAATCCTTAGGAGTGTTATCAACCAAAAGCTTTGCGGGGGATAATGCGTATCTAGGGCGACGATTCCGGCAGTTCGGACAAACGTCGGAAGGTCGCTAGACTGCCGGTGTTTACTACTTCGAGCTATGAGAATTGCCTTTGTCGCCCTTAGTGCTCCGGGTCACCTGAATCCAACGACGGCACTGGCCCGCCAGCTTCAGTCGCGCGACCATGACGTAATAGTCATCTCTTTGCCCGACGCTGAGCCCTACGTTCGTGCGGCCGGTTTAGCATTTCTTCCCTACTGCGAAAACGTGTATTCGCTGCACTTCGACTACTCCGGCTATACACCGCTCTGCATGTATGACTGGCCTCATGAGACGACCCCTGCAGCTCTGGCCAGAAACCGGAAAGGCGTAGCAAACCTTACCCAGATGCTCAAGCAAGCCAACGCCGGAGTCCGAGGATACGCGGAGCGTGCCGGACTCAAAATCGACTGGGACAACCCCTCTGCCACCATTTCGGAGCTCGGCTGGATCACTCAAACCCCGAAGGAGTTCGACTTTGAAAGCTCTCATTGGCCCACTCAGTTTCGCCATACCGGACCTTTTCACGATGGGAACGGTCGCATAGACGTCGATTTCCCGTGGGAGCGATTGACCGGGGAACTCTCATCTACGCGTCGATGGGAACAGTGCAGACTGGTTTGGCAAATGTTTTCCACACGATTGCGGCAGCGGCCACGAAGCGGAAAGGCTTTCAACTGGTGCTTTCCGTTGGCAACACTCTCGACCCCGAGCAGATCGGGCCGGTTCCGTCTAATGCAATCATCGTGAAGCACGCACCGCAATTGGAACTTCTGAAGCAGGCCTCGGTCTGCGTCACCCACGCCGGACTGAACACGGTGCTGGAGGCTTTGGCCCAAGGCGTGCCGCAGGTCGCGATCCCGGTCGCCAATGATCAACCTGGTGTCGCCGCCGTAGCGATCGCAACGGAAGGAGTGGGGGCCACGGCTGAGGTCGCTCCGGATCCGCCAAAGCGAATCGCACCAAAGATCGCGAGATCGATGATCACGGCTCCACCCACGATCGCCCCGATTATCAACCTACGCTTTGGGGGAGGTCCGGCTGCGGGCGGGGGAGGAAACGCAGACGGCGTAGAAGCCGCCGGCGACGATATAGACACGCTAGTTGGTCGACCTGCAGCTGTTATGTTCTCTTTGAGCGCATTCCAGAATGCCTGACAGCTGCGGTAGGCTATGCCCGAACCGATAGCGACGCATGCGCGGCGCAGGGTTTCATTCCCGTCCTGATCGAGTTCCGGCAGTGGGTATAGGTTTGCGGATCGTATCGCGTTGAAGCGTGCCCGCTTAAGAGCTGGTAGACCAGCCGTCCGTAAAGCCGGACCGCCTTGCTTCCCCGAATACCCGCTTCGGCCTGGGTCATGGAAACGACCCGACTGGACGGTACGACCGTCTGACGATCCCAACCGTTCCGGCTGCGGAACAGGAGTGGCGCGAGGCTCAAAGGATTGAGCTTCAGAGTACACCGTTTCCAGTCCTGAGCGTTTCCGATAGCCAGAGCCTGGAAATCTTCGCGGGCGATCTCTTTAGGGCAAGCCACCATGATCTTACGAACGCTGACATCGACTAGTCCGAGGCCATTATCGGAAACAAAATCGAGTGTGGCAGCCAACGGCCCTAGAAGGATCTCCAATTCTGCCGCACTCAAGGAACGTCCCCAGCGTAAGAGATCGTACAGTAAAAAACCGTGCACCCATTCTCTCAAGAGAAACGGGCCTGGAGCGTCGCGCTCGAGCCGGAAGTATCGAACCAGATTTTGGTGCGTTGCTTGCCGGATCACTCCGATTTCGTTCTCCAGAAGGTCGATCAGCGCGGGATCAGCAGTGATGCCAGGATGCAGCAGCTTGAGTCCAACCTCGGGCGACTCTCCGCCAGAGGCCTGTTCGTCTTGAACCAAAAACAAGCGGCCCCCATTTCCTTCTCGTTCTTCTTCCAGGAGGCGATAGCGGCCTCCTACCTGAGCACCGACTTGTACCCCAAGATAACTGTCGAAGAGTGGCGATGTGAATGTTGCCAGTTGAACCGGCTCGGCTGCCACCGCGGATTCTTTCTGTGAAGGGCCGTCATCGCCAGATTTGTTGTTCCCGGGATCCGCTTCTGCGACGATCCGCTCAGGGACCGTCCCAAACTCAGAAGCCAGCCCCGTTGCGATTGTCTCAACTGCATCCTGTACCTCCGGAGGCGTCTGGAACCGGTCATCCGGGCTCTTTGCCAGCATCCGGCGAAGCAGCTCCAGAACTGGCTCTGGGAGGTGCGCCAGTGATCAAAGGGTGTGTGTCGCAGGATTTGGAAATGCGTGAAAGTTTCGGGGGCTGTGTCCGATTGCTCCTCGGGCTCCTGTTCCGCAACGCTGCTCTGGAGCAGCTTGCGCGTGTGCTGGACCAGCGGCTTCAAGTGTGGCACAGACCCCATCGGCGGTCACCTTATCCTGGCTCGCGTAAGAGATGAAAACTGCGTGCGGCAGTTTTGGCGTTTCCGGCTGTCCTGCGCCTGGACTGTGTCCATGGTTCATCGTTTTTGCCGGATCTGATTAGTTTTATTGGTAGACGGGAGAAAAGGAAGCGCTTGCGCGTTAAAGAATGGAACGCCGAGTCGGATTTGATCGGCCAGAGATTAACAACGGGTCTTGCGTAGTTCAAGCCTTTGCGCTGGGAAGATCGAGATCAGGTCTCGTGAGAAGGGCGGTCGCAGTGCCGCTGCCCACGGCTGTACAAATGTCGGTGTGGTAGACGGCTGACAGAAAAGGAAAGCCAAGAAACATCAATCACGTCTTTGGGGTCTCGCTACAAGACCTGCGAAACTTGCGTTTCTCAATCCCGACTCTCTGGAGTTCGCGGTAAATGGTATGCCGTGACACCCCCAATTCGCGCGCGGTCCGGACGACATTACCATTACAAGAGCGATAGGTGGCAATGATGGTATCTCTTCGACTCTTTCTCAGATCGCGCTGAGACATGGGGGCTGCTTCGGGTTTCAGCGCAACGTTGGTTAGGTCGAAGACACGAGCAACATCGCTAGGGAGCAAAACCGACGAGTTGGCGACAAGAATCATCCGAAGGATGAAGTTCTTTAGTTCGCGGAAATTGCCCGGCCAGTTGTGTTGCCGCATTGCATCTATCGTCTCATCTGAAATCGGGCAATCAGTCCCGTGCAGTGCGAGAAGAGAATGAACGGCTTGCAGAAAATCGGAACGTTGTCGTAAGGGTGGCAAGGTTATCTCGAGCCCGCGAAGTCGGTAAAGTAGATCGGGTCGGAACCGTCGATCCGCCACCGCTTGCTCGAGGCTGCTGTTGGTGGCCGATACGACTTGCACATCCACAGTCTCTTCGCTCGCCGATCCAACGGCTCGTACGGTCCACTGGTCGAGGAAACGCAGCAGTTTGGCCTGCAAAGCAAAGGGCATATCGCCAATCTCATCCAGAAATAGGGTGCCTTGGTCTGCCTCCAGGATCAGTCCGCGAGCTCCGCCTCGCCGGCTCCCAGTGAAGGCTCCGTCACGATATCCGAAGAATTCAGCTTCGATTAAAGCTTCGGGCAGAGCAGAGCAGTTGACTGGGACAAACTTTCCCGTGCGTCCGCTAACCGAGTGAACGTGGCGAGCCAGAAGCTCTTTTCCTGTTCCGGTCTCGCCACGAATGAGGATTGGGATGTGGCGTTGAGTCGCGTGCTCAGCCAGTTGCAACGCTTGACGAACCTCAGGATCGTCGCAGACGAAATTCGGTTGAATGGCGATTCTGTTGCTACTGTTGCTGTTCTTGCTGGCCAGTTCGACTCCCACCAACACGTTGGCCGGACGTGCCAAATTCGAAGTCAGGAAATAATAAGTACTCCCCCGGCGATCAGTTATCTGGCCGGAATCATGAATTCTCGCCTGAGCTAAGAAGCGCTGGTAAGACGTACGAAAAACCGTGTCAAACGACTGCCCGGGCGTAACCGGTAGGTCCTGGAGAGAAAATCGTGCCTGCCGGTTAGATGCGATGATGATTCCCTCCGGACTGAATGCGATCAATCCAGCATCGAGTGTATGGACAAACTCCTGCCGGTTGTGAAACTGTAAAATGGTGTTCCCGCGAAAAGTGTCGCGGAATAGCTCGGCCTCGATATGAAGAGCCGACATACGGATCAGTGCAACCGTGTGCATCTGGCGCGAATGACAATCAGACGAAGCGTCAATCACGCCAACCAGACGATCCTCGTGGTCCAGCACTGGACTGGCCACACAGGTTAGATCGCTGTTGCCGGCAAAGAAATGTTCGGGTCCGTGGATAACGGTCGGCATCAATGTTTCTGCGGCGCAACCAAGAGCATTGGTCCCCCGAATGTTTTCTTGCCACTGTGAACCAAGGACAATTCCGGTTTGTTGGGCCAATTGGTTAAAAGAAGAATCGGCCATGATTTCCAAGATGGTTGCGTCCTTGGTTGCAAAGACGACTGCAAAATTGGAGCCAGCGATTTGAGAATATAAGTTTCGCACCTCCATCCGGGCGATCTCATAAATCCTGGCGGAAGCCGCGCGGAGTTCGCGCAGTTGCGCTGCGCGGATTGGCTCGATATCTGGCGGTGAATGCGGATCGAGCTTTGCGTTCAGGCAACGTTGCCATGAATCCCGGATAGCTGGCGAGATCCGGTGAGGCTGGAGTTCGGAAAGACGTCCGGCCATGAGATGCTCCCGTGCACGGATGCCTTCTTCATTAGAAAGCAACGCCGGCCCTTCACGCCTTTGGGGGAGAGTACGCATACAAGAGCGAAGCAGTTGAACGGTGCTGAGCATGAACAATGCCGCCGCGCCGAATTCAATAGGGGATGATACAATAGCTTAGACTTTCCTCTGTATCTCCTCTGTATCTCTAAGCATCCGGCCCTGGCCAAACTCAAGCGATCATCCGGGCGTGTCTCGTTTTGCGACATATGGGTGAGACGTGCTTGTCTCATTATGTGACATCGATTCAGTCCAGGTCTGACTCCTGCCTACTGTATCTCAATAGAAAACTCCGTTCTTTGATCAATCGGTTTGTCCGCCTGCGTCTTTTTCCACAGCCAAAACACAAATATTGCCGCAAGAAAGAGCTCAAACGGTTGGGTAGCGGCGTATGGAATTCGTGGGGTGGTGTTCACCGGCTGAGTCCAAGCGAGAGGCAGCATTTGTATTCCGTAGAAAAGCAAGAGCCAGAGATAGGCCTTTCGTCTCTGTCGCCAAGCGAACCAAATTCCGGCCAAGGCGCCAAAGTAAAGCAGCGGTAAACGTTCGCGATCGATTGGTATGGCAAAGAAAACCTTCGAGCACCCCAACAAGAATCGGCCGGCAGCGTCAAGCAGCGAATGGGAAGCGAAATAGTCACGGGCGGTCAACATTCGAGGACTATCCATCGAACCGAGATAGGTATCGCCCCAAAGAAAATTCTGAATTGCTCCGTAATAAAATGGGTTGCCGAAATAGTGCAAACGCGAGAGCCAGCTGGGCGCTGTGGTGGCAATTAAGATGAGAGCAGCTGCCAGGTAATGCCACCAGGAGACGACAGACGGCGTATCCGACTTCGCTCCGTCGTCTGAAATTCCGGAAGCTTCGGATTTCGCAGGCTCTCTGCCACGGCTCCTGAGGGCGGCAAAAGCTTCGCCGGGCAGGTCGGCGTGGCGCATTGCCAGGATCGAGGCGCGCTTGGCTCCGAAGAAATACTGACTGAACTCAAAACTGATCAGAGCCGCGAACGCGGAGATCGCCAAGAACGATCCGTTTACGCGGTCGAGATAATCTAGGGCGATAATGAAGAAGAGCAGCAAAAGGTAAATCCAATGGCGGAGCGTTATGTAGCGGAGAAAACAGGCGATTATAGAGATCAGCAAAAAGAGGTGTAAGGGCTCCGTGTTTAAGCCGGGCACCGATTGGTCGTAAACGAACGGGCTGAGGACGAAAAGGATTGAGATGATCGCAGCCGTTGCCGAATCGCGCCAGAAGGCTCGGAGCATGAGAAATAGAGAAATCGTGGCGACAACGATCACGCCCACATTGATCATCCTGATGGCAAATAGATTGGATTTCGTCATTTTCATGACCACCGCAACCAGCAGGGGGAAGAGCGGTTGGCGATAAGGCCAGCCCTTCTCATAGGACATCGAAAAATCGCCGGATGCGAATGCCTCGGCGATCACATAATAATGCATCGCGTCCTTGGTGAAATAGGTGCGCCAATCGGAGTCCTGTTTCAGATCCCGATCGATGTTTCGGATCGAAGCGAATAGGTAGAGACCGATCGCGAAGACAAGGACGCAAAAACAAACTCTTCCAGCCAGTGATTGTGGATTCTCGCTAGACATCAACAGCACGCCCTTAGCATTGAGAGAGGAGCTGCGCCAGTGCAGAACGCTTGAGCGAGTAAAGCGCGGCCGCTGATAAAGTGATCGGTGAATGGTAATGGTGAGCCGTTCGGCTCAACCTCGGCCTGGACCTCGTTGAACCGTCGAACGCTCGGCTCGTCGCGGCGCTTCGTCCGGCACTAGGCGTAAACCGGTACTCCACAGAGTGGGCGGGGCAGGCGGCGAAGGAGCTCTTCCTAGCGCCACGACTTCGCCGCTCAGTGTGACGTTTTGGGAGGTCAAAATCTTCGTCGGGTCCGATCGGCCAGAGATGATCCGGATTGCAGTTTCAGCTCAATCACCTCCGATTTCGATCGCCTAAGAGTCGCCTCGTTGCCTTCTGAATCTGAGCAAGGCGTGCAAAGAGATGTAATGCCCCAACCGGAAAACCCATCTCGTAAACTCGTTAAATACCTGATAGGGATAAGTAGAGCGCCATCGGCGACCGGAGGAGAGTTTCGGTTTTGCGTTGCGCTGTATGATAGACGGGAATCTCTTTTCCGACTGAGAAATGGGAAATGGTACTATGCATTTGGATCTCAGACCGTGGAACCATTCTCGATCAATCGCGTGATCATAGGGAAGCCACATCGGCATCAATCGGCGCGCAAGAACACGCGCGGCGGTTCGATCGACGACATACGCGCCTGATCCCTTCACCCGTCCCAAATTCACACCCAGATAATATTCGCCAACAAGCTTTATCGCTTTGATAGGCCTCCCCTGAGATAATCCGCTCAGACGCAGAACGTTCCAGAATCGTGAGTAGCGCAGTGCCTTTGTTAAGACAGCTTCGAAATCTTGACTCATCACGATGTCGTCCTCACCAATGATGGCAAACTCGTCGTCAGTACTGAGAAAAGTCTCCAAAGCTTTGACGTGACTTAAGTAACATCCTATCTCTAACGTATTCGTCTCCCTTCCGTGAAACCATCGGTAGCGGCTCTCTGAATAATCTTTGTGAGGTAAACGGAGGGTGTTCCCATCGATCGCTGGCACTCTGCAGAGAGTGATTTGTGTCTTTGCAAAAGCCGTCTTTATGAATGACCAACGATCCGACGTAGCGTCGAGGTTAATGATGTATCCGCGCACTTCTCGAGAGAACCTCCAGGTATGACATTTTTGGACCCACATCGATTCCCTTTAACCCTGGCCTCATCTAGTACGAAACCGGTTTTGTCGAGTGGAAGATTCACTTGCCCGGCGGTCGTCACGGTCCCGTCGGCGGCTACGTTCATGATGTGGACCCAGATGTTTTTCGCCAAATTCTTCCATCGTCCGGCAGAAGTCCAGCGGGTTCTGCTCGTTTCGGAACCCCTGCCATTTTCTGAGATCAATCCCAGAATAACGAAAGTGTTGCAGGCTTGGAGTGCAGTGTTCTCTGGCGGAAAGCAACACAAGCGGCCCTGTGCCGAGGCTCACCGCGCGCGATCAACGGCGTAGCATGGCTCGAACTTAAGTTCTGGCGTCCAAACAAGTGATCGCGTTCCGATGTGGCCTACCCCGAAACCTGTCGACCGCATAGTTGCTTTGCTGCTCAATAAACACTTGTATATGCGGGTGCGGGAGGGCTCCCGCTGAGCATCGGTGTCCCGCGCGGAGGATTAGCGAGCCGTGACGCATCCAACGATTTCTCTGGCCCATCGGCTACCAACACATTTTTCGGGATCTTCCCGGAGAATTCGTCGTGGGGACGATGCGGACGATGTCAAAGATCGGGACGTGTCTCGTTTTGCAACATATAGATGAGACAGATTTGTTTCATTGTGCGACAGCGCGGTACTTGTCGCGTCAACCACCTAGTGCGAAACCCGCTTTTTCCCCCGAGGTAGCAGCATAACCAGACTCTCCTGTAGTTTCCTGGCATAATCTCTGCTTAAGTTGGCCACAGTATGATGCCCGTTGTTTAGCGAGCACTGTCTCCATCCCCCCAAAAATGGTTATAACTGCATATTTCTTCAGCCGCGAACCCATTGTCTTTGCTCTCCCTAAGTGGACCGTTTTCGATTATGAAAGCCGCCGTACTTCATCAATATGATACAAAACTAACTAACTCTGACTTTGTGGTTCTCGAGGAAGTTCCGGAACCCGCGTTAGAGAAAAGCACTGACGTTATCGTTCGGGTTGGTGGCGCCGGTGTTTGTCGTACCGACCTTCATGTAATCGAGGGCATCTGGCGCCAGAAAGTTAGTGTCAAGTTACCATACGTGATGGGCCACGAAAATGCGGGATGGGTGGAACAGGTCGGAAAGGGAGTTGAGGGCTTTAAAAAGGGCGATCCAGTAATCTGCCATCCCCTGATCTCCAATTGCCACGCGCTGGTCGCACGACGTGGCCATGATATGCACGTCGAAGGCAGCGAGTTTCCTGGTATCGACACTAATGGTGGCTATGCGGAACTTCTGCGAACCGGGGCAAGTTCGTTGATTAAGTTGCCCCAGACTCTTGCCCCGAAAGATGTTGCGCCGCATGCCGACGCGGGCTTGACGGCATATCACGTAGCAAAGAAGGCCGCCGGCCATCTTCTTCCTGGGGAACGAGTGATCGTGATCGGCTCGGGTGGACTGGGTCACATTGGGATACAAGTGCTCACTGCTCTCTGTGGGGCGGATGTCATTGCGTTGGATCGCTCAGATACTGCGTTAGCGTTGGCGAAAGAATGCGGAGCTCACCACACGATTAAGGCGGATGAGAACCAACTCGAGGCGATCAAGGCGTTGACGAATGGAAAGGGCGCCGAAGCGGTGATTGATTTCGTCGGTGAAGGTAACTCCATAGAGAACGGATTAGCAATGACCCGGCGAAATGGTGCTTATTATATCGTCGGTTACGGCGGGGAAATCAGAATCTCCGCACTCGACATGATCACGACGGAAAGACGGATCATCGGCAACCTGGTAGGGAACTACACAGAGTTAGTGGAATTGATGGAATTAGCCGATCGGGGAAGGGTTCATCTAGCCACAAACTATTACAAGCTACATCAAGCCAACCAAGCGCTACACGATTTAAATGGAGGCAAGATTAAAGGTCGTGCCGTGCTAATCCCTTAACAACCCAAATCAAATTAGACTACATTATGTTCACGACGAAATCCGGGGAAAAGATATTTATTATCGATGCCCACGTCCATCTGTGGGATGGAAGTGCAGAGAATCAGAAAAATATTCACGGAAAACAGTTCATCGATTGCTTCTACGACTACCATCACCTGAGCCCAAAGGAGTACATCTGGCCGTTCGACAAGTATCAAAAATATACGGACGCAGATTTCGAGAAGGATGTTTTCGGAGACGGCTATGTCGACGTAGCGATTTTCAATCCACAATATCTGGGCGACTTTTATTACAATGGCTTCTCTAATGTAGAGAGGAACGAAAAATTTAGACAAAAGCATCCTGATCGCATTATCGCCAACGGATGGTGGGATCCGCGCAACGGTGAGCCGGGCCTCGAACAGCTGGAAAAGGACGTCGAGAAATACAAGTGGAGAGGCGTAAAGCTTTATACCGCAGAATGGAAAGGTGAATCCAAAGGGTGGAAACTCAGCGATCCATGGGCCTATCGATACCTGGAAAGATCAAAAGAACTGGGCATCAAGAATATCCATGTGCATAAAGGACCAACCATCACGCCGCTCAATAAAGATGCCTTCGATGTGGGCGATGTCGATGACGCGGCGTCGGCCTTTCCCGAGCTGAATTTTATCGTCGAACATGTCGGGTTGCCCCGCTTAAGCGACTTCACGTTCATCGCGGCGCAAGAAAAGAACGTTTATGCGGGCCTTTCCGTCGCGATTGCCCTTATTCACTCCCGGCCTCGCTATTTCACCGAAATTATTAGTGAGCTACTGTTCTGGCTTGGTCCGGATAGAATTCTCTTCGGTAGCGACTATGCGTTGTGGGTACCGAAATGGATTATTGAGAAATTTATAGCTCTCGACTTACCACAAGATGTGGCCAGTGAGATTGGTCAACAATTAACGTTGGAAAGCAAGCGGAAGATTCTGGGTGAAAATGCCGCCCGGCTATACAACATCGATATCGCCGAACGAAGCAAAAAGCTTGGTCTGGCGATTTCGACGAAGAGTAAAGCCCCCGGAGAGCCGCTGGTGGCTGCGTAATTCGTGAGCAATGGATTCTCATGACTTGCATTGGTCAGATAGACGAAGTATGGGCGGTCCTCGAACGGGTGACCGACCCAGAAATTGACGAGCCCGTCACCAAACTGGAATTTGTTACCCGGGTGGAGATCGAAGGCGGCAGCCGGGTAAGAATCGAGTTCAGGCTGCCTACATACTGGTGCGCACCCAACTTCGCTTTCCTGATGGCGAGCGACATGCGGGATGCAGTGGAAGAGCTCCCGTGGGTCGAAGAGGTCTCGGTTGAGCTGCTCGACCATTTCAGCGCGATGCTGATCAACCGCAGTGTCGCGCTTAAGCAGGATTTTAGAGATGCTTTTCCTGGTGAAACCGACGGTGACCTGAGTCAGATTCGCCGAACATTCTTAGGCAAGTCTTACCAGCGAAGACAAGAGTTGCTGATGCGCCACGCACTGAAAAGTGGCATTGACGCGTCTTGGCTTATACGAGCAACCTTGAGGGAGCTCAAAGAGTTGCCATTGGATGAGGAAGGTGGTTCCCTCCGGAACCTCTACGTGTTTGCCTGGCGAAGGATCCATCTCGGTTCCGAGGAGGAGGAGTTGGCGTTCATGACAATCGATCGCGAACCGCTGAACCTCGGTGAACTAAAGGACTACCTGCGTTTGGTGGCCGGAGTACGCCGGACTGCGGATTTCAATGGTCTGATCTGCCGTGGCCTGCTCGCGGCACGGAACGGGAATCTTCCAGTTCGCCGTGAGAATTCACTCAACTAAGGCCTTTATGAAGCAATGTCATATCTATCAGTGTGTGGTTTTGCGACATGATCGTTATGCAGTTCTGTGCAATTCCGCGACAACCACGTACTCGTCTGACCTTACTAACCCTTCTAGCGTGATGCTTTTTCAGAGGGTTCGATACCTGTTCAGCAAGTCCACCGAGAATATGGCATGCTGCATGCTTTTGTAGTCGGCGTATAGCAAAGAAGTCGGTTGTTAACAGATTCTATACCCCCCATAACAGAATGGAGCACTACAATCGCTCCGAATACTTACATCGAAATCAACTCTACGCAGTCTCTCGAATGCAAACAAAAGTTAGTTAATTGACCGGAGAAAAACGCAATGCCTACAGCGAACACGTTACCCAAAATTACCTCACAGCCTGGCATCAGCATCGCTGAAGCCGCGCGTCGTGTATCGGACTTAGGTTGGGCTCCAGCCTACGTACAGCAAAAGATTAAGTATCCAACAGACTACAAGATTACGCGGGCCCCGAAGGATCCGATGAAGCAGGTACTTCGCTCCTACTTTCCAATGCAGGAAGAAAAGGATAGTCGCGTCTATGGGGCGCTCGATGCAGCACTGCGCGGTGATATGTTCCGGAACGTGCAACCACGCTGGATCGAATGGATGAAGCTGTTTCTTGCCATCATACCATTTCCGGAGATTTCGGCTGCGCGATCGATGGCCATCGAAGCTCGGATTGCTCCTGGTGATGAGCTGAGAACGGGTTTTACCATGCAGATGATCGATGAAATGCGTCATTCGACTATCCAGATGAATTTGAAGAAATGGTACATGGAGAATTATATCGATCCGGCGGGTTTTGACATTACGGAAGCAGCATTTGCAAAGTGCTATGCGGGTACAATCGGACGCCAATTTGCGGAAGGCTTCATCACTGGCGACGCGGTTACCTCGACGAACATTTATCTTCAAGTCGTGGCTGAAACGGCCTTCACGAATACGCTGTTTGTGGCGATGCCTTCAGAAGCCGCGCGCAACGGAGATTACGCGCTGCCGACAGTGTTCTTGAGCGTTCAGTCAGACGAATCGCGGCACATTGGTAACGGCCACTCCATGTTGATGTCCATTATCAACAATCCAGAGAATCATCCGTTACTGGAGCGCGATATTCGCTACGCGTTTTGGCAGAACCACGCGATAGTCGATGCCGCGATTGGTACTTTTATCGAGTACGGCACGAAAGATCGTAACAAGAATCGCGAATCGTACGCTGAATTGTGGCAGCGCTGGGTTTTTGATGACTACTATCGAACTTACCTGCTACCGCTGGAGAAGTATGGCATAAAGATTCATCACGACGACGTTCAGGCCGCCTGGGAGCGGATCGTAAAGCATAATTACCATCACAAAGTGGCTCAATTCTTCTCCATGGGTTGGCCGGTTAACTTCTGGCGCATCGATCCACTGGACGAGCGCGACTTTGAATGGTTCGAAGCGAAGTATCCGGGATGGTACAACGAATTTGGCGCTCACTGGGAAAATTATCGGGAGCTCAGCAAAGCCGGCAGTAGGCCGATCGTTTTTGCTGACACCGGTTACGTCTATCCCCATCGTTGCTGGAGCTGCATGGTGCCATGCGTGGTTCGTGATCAGTTCTGCGTCGACGAAGTGGATGGCCAGCTCTACACCTACTGCTCTGAGCAATGTCGCTGGACTCACAAAGTGGCATTCTCCGGGGAGTACAACGGGCGTCCGACGCCGGCAATGGGTCGATTCAGCGGGCACCGCCAATGGGAAACCCTCTATCACGAGTGGGATCTGGCCGACTGCATCAAAGATCTGGGCTTCGTTCGAAAGGATGGTAAGACCCTGGTGCCGCAGCCTCACCTCCACTTCGATAGCGATAAGATGTGGACCCTCGATCACGTGAAAGGCTACGAGTTCCGGAGTCCGCTGGTAGACTTCCGCAGGATGACTCCCGAGCAGCGCGAAAAGCATGTCGGCGATTACCGCGGCGGCTTCACTATACACCGGGTGTAAAGCCAATCATTGATCTGACTAAAGGAATTCCGGGGAGTTCGATCACGAGCTCCCCGGCCCCGAAACTAAAGTTATCGGAAAGGAAGACCATGGCGGAAAAGGTTGCGCATACTGTCCGATTTGAACCGGTCGGTATAGAAATGGAAGCTGCGGAAGACGAGACAGTGCTGGAAGCGGCATTCCGCCAGGGCATAAGCCTAATGCATGGATGCAAGGAAGGCCAATGCGCCAGCTGTAAATCGGTGCTGTGCAACGGAGACGTGGAGTTACTAAAGTATTCGACGTTTGCGCTATCTGATGCCGAGCGGGAACAGGATCGGATTTTGCTCTGCCGGACCATAGCTTACAGCGATCTGGTCATAGAGTTACTCAACTTTGACGAAGGACTCCTTTCGCGCTCGATTCCGGTTCGCTCATTCGAGGGGCGGATCGCGAATATTGCGTCGCTCACCCATGATATTCGACAACTGGAAATCTTAACGGAAGAGTCGCTGAGGTTCTGGGCCGGCCAATATGTCGATATTACGGTGCCAGGAACAGGAGTGACCCGCTCCTTTTCGATGGCGAATCCGCCGAGTAAACAGAGCGCGCTTGAATTCATCATTAAGATCTACCCGCAGGGAGCCTTTTCATCCTTGCTGAAGGGCACCCTCAAGCCTGGCGACCCGATCGAACTCAAAGGGCCTTATGGCAGTTGTCTTCGACACGAAAATCGGCCTGGATCCATGATACTGGTGGGTGGTGGATCAGGCATGGCGCCATTGCTGTCTATCTTAACTGACCTTGTCGAGAGTGGTGAGCAGCGACCGGTTCGGTTCTTTTACGGGGCACGGACAGGGCGTGATCTTTTCATGCTGGATCGCATCGAAGAGCTTGGTTCGCGTCTGAGCGATTTCCGTTTCATTCCCGCACTCTCCGGACCGGGAGTCGAACCAGATTGGACCGGCGAGACAGGATTCATTCATGAGGTACTCAAGCGACACTTGCAAGGTGAGTTACTGAACGGTGAAGCGGACGCTTATTCCTGCGGTCCTCCACCGATGATTGACGCGGTGTTGCCAGTTCTCCAAATGAGCGGTTTGGAGGCGGAAAATATTCATTTCGATAAATTTACGCCTGCGGTCCGCTAAGGGCTCTGGGTGAAGCCAACTAACAAATTAACGAAATCAAAACACACAAAAAAGGTAAAGTATGCCCCCCACAACACAGGAAGCTGCTGAGCAACAAGACTCCGCGAAGGCTGGCGCGAAGACCTTTGCCGGTTCTGACAGCCGCAAATATAACTATTTTGAACCAAAAGGACGCAAGGCGACCTTGTATGAGGATGTAACCGTCGACGTCCAACCCGACCCTGAACGCTACCTGATTCAGGATTGGATCCTCTCATTTGCTGATGGTACCCCGACCTACTCAGCAACCCGCACGGCAATCAAAAGCTCGGATTGGCATAAGTACCGGGCACCGGATCAGGAGTGGGAGCGAAATCACTACCAGCGACAGAGTGAGGCGGAGGCGACGGTGAAACTGGTCGTCGAGAACAGCCGCAAGAATGGGACGGTCAAACGGTTCGATAAAAGCTGGCTTCCAATTCTGCAAAACCATATCGGCGCCCTGAAACACGCAGAGTATGGCCTCGGTATCACCTATATGGATGGGCAGCGCGATGGAATGACTCAGATGATCAACAATTCCATTCTGACGAACTCCTCATATAAATTGCGATTCGCCCAGAATCTCACTATCTACCTAGCCGAAATTGCTCTGGACGCGGAAAAGTTCGACCTTGAGGCGGGCAAATCTCACTGGCTGAATGATCCGATTTGGCAAGGTGCTCGCAAGGCAATTGAGACCGTGCTTGCGGCAGAGGATTACCTCGAACAATATTTTGCCGGGAACGTCCTGTTCGAACCATTCGTCACCGAACTCGTTCGAAGTGGTCTGATCATGCAGTTTGCCGCTGCGCACGGTGACTTTCTGACGCCAGCTATTGTTGCGGTGGCGGAAGGGGACTACGAGCGAAATCTCACCAACACGATCGAGCTGTTCCAAATTCTACTGAGCGATCCGAAAGAGGGCGAACACAATCGGGAAATTGCCGGAGGCTGGCTGAAAAAATACGTTCCACTCGCCGTTGAAGCCGCCAAACAGCTCCAGCCAATCTGGTCTCAGCCACGCGTCAAAGTGGGATCGTTTGCCGATTCCTATGCTTCGGCAGACAACCGCGTCGGAAACATACTATCTCAAATTGGCCTGAACCTCCCGAAAGGAGTGCAACTGTGAGTCAACCAACAGATCAAACGAATCGAGCCGCGCAAGACATAAAACTCGATTCCACGGTGTCCGACATGTGCGGTGTTACGATGAACGACAGCGTCGAGGGCAGGATCGTTGCCCAAGTGATGGAAAGCAAACCGGGCGTAACGATTCAGTATTACCCGGCGATGATTCGCATTGATGGTCATGGCAAGCTTGAGTTTGACATGGCGGAGATCAGTGAAGCACTAGGGCGCCAGATGGATCCGTATACATTTCAAGTAGAAATGTCTACTCACTATGGGCGCATGGTTCTTTTTGAAGATCGTATCGTGTTGTTCGGCAAACTCGAGGACGCACTCGAGTACGAATAGTCTTTGTGAGATTTTCGCGTGCTAAGGCGATGAGCCACCTGGATCGCGCGAACGACGGCTTGGAACCGGAGCTTTGCCTTTTCGCTTGCAGCTCCGGCTCCGCAAAAGCGAAGAACGGCTCCTGATCGTAGACAAAGAAACGAAGATGCCAAAAATCATCCGCTACGGCGAACAAGCCAGAATTATTTTGGCCAAAGGTGTGGAAAAGCTGGCCAAAGCAGTGGAAACGACGTTAGGACCCCGCGGCGGCAACGCCGTAATCGATCGCCCGATCGGAACACCCTTGGTTTCTCGGGATGGTGTTAGTATCGCAGATGAGATCGAATTGGAGGACCGGTTCGAGAACATGGGCGCACAGATCGCGCGAGAAGTCGCCAAGCAAACGAATAGGGTGGCGGGCGATGGAACTACTACCGCGATCGTTCTTGCCAACTCTCTGATCCAAGAAGGACTTTCTGTCTTCAACAGTCACACAAATACGATTGCTGTTATGGATGGAATCGATCAAGCCGTCGATGCGACTATCAGGCGGTTGAAAGAACTGTCCAGGCCAGTTATTACAAATGAGCAACTTTGGTCCGTGGCGGCCAACGCTGCTAGTGATCCAGATATCGGAGCGGTAGTAGCCGAAGCGTTGCGAACGGTTGGCTACGACGGGATCGTCAACGTAGAGCCGAGTCCATCGGTCAAAACCGTACTCGAAATTGTCGACGGATTTTCGTTTGATCGCGGCTACCTCTCAGCGCACATGGCGAATCAAATCGATCGGATGGAAGCGGTATTGGACTCCGCGCTGATTTGTCTGACCGACCATACGTTGGCGGATCCGCAACACGTTGAAATTATCAAAAAGATTTCAGCGGAGGCAAAGAAACCGGTACTTCTAATCGTTGAACAGTTAGGCGGAGCTGCACTGGGGGCTCTGCTCGCTGATCGAGACAGCGGGCAACGGATGCTGGCAGTGCATCCACCTGAATTCGGGCACTGGCGAAAGGCCGTTTTTGAGGATATCGCCATACTTACGGGCGCACGATTTATCTCGAAGGAGCTGGGTGATCGCCTTGAAGACGTACGCTTGGAAGACCTTGGAACCGCACGCCAGGTTCGGGCGTCATTGGAGACCACTACGATCACAGGTGGAGGTGGTGATCCAGCAAAAGTACGGGGCCGCCGCAATCAGATTCAGAAACAGTTGGAAGTGATGGAACAGCCAGTTGAACGGGACAAACTGCAAGAACGTCTTGGTCGGATGTCGTGGGCGATTGCGATCATCCGGGTTGGCGGCGCAACGCCGGCGGAACAAAAAAGAACTGGGCAAATGATTGAAGATGCGCTGAACGCCGCGCGGGCGGCAACTGAGGAGGGAGTGCTCGCTGGCGGAGGGACAACTTTCGCGCAGGTAGCTCAGGAACTCGAAGAGCTTGTCCGGCCCGCTAGCGACGAAATCAGAAAGGGAACAAGAATTGTGCGGGGAGCTCTCATTGAGCCGCTCCGTTGTATCGCTCGTAACAGTGGCCTCGATCCAGAGAAAGTCACCGATCGCGTCATTCATTCAAACTATGGCCATGGATTCGATGCGCGTACCAGCAAGTTTTGTGATTTGGTTGCCGAAGGCGTACTCGACCCCTTGAAAGTGTCGTCAGCGGCCCTGCGCAATGCTGCCTCCGTCGCGAAACTGGTGCTCGCGACCCAAACGCTGATTGTTGACAAACCCGAGTCTATTGATCCCACCAGCGAACCTTGCCGAGGAGGTGGAGCGGAACGCTACGGTATGGATTACTCGATGCAGGAGGTTAGCTAGCACTCGGATCGCCGACCGCACGCAATCCCTAAAAAGCGCTCATCTTCGCAGTATAGAAACAAACAAGACGAACAACAGAGCTGACCATGAAAGCACTAGTATATCAGGGTCCTGGATCTATCTCGGTTGAAGAGCGACCGAGGCCGAAAGTAGAGCAACCGAATGACGCGGTAGTCAAAATGGTAAAGACGACGATCTGCGGTACGGATCTTCACATTCTGAAAGGGGACGTTGCGACCTGTACTCCCGGCAGGATCCTCGGGCACGAAGGAATCGGGGTAATTGACGAAGCCGGGAGCGGGGTTTCACAGTTCAAAATCGGAGATCGCGTAATAATATCCTGCATCACATCGTGCGGTAAATGCGAATACTGCAAAAAGGGCATGTATTCACACTGTGCATCCGGGGGATGGATCCTCGGTCACACCATCGACGGAACGCAAGCTGAATACGTTCGTATTCCCCATGCCGACACGAGTCTCTATCATTTACCAGCTGAACAGGACGAAGAGTCTTATGTCATGCTGAGCGACATTTTTCCCACTGGCTTCGAGTGCGGCGTAATCAACTCTAGCGTGAAGCCGGGCGACACACTCGCGATTGTTGGTGCTGGACCGGTGGGACTGGCCGCGCTATTGACGGCGCAGTTTTATTCTCCGGCTCGAATCATTTCCATCGATCTAGATGATAATCGTTTGGCAGTCGCTAGAAAGTTTGGCGCTACCGAAACCGTCAACGCAAGTTCCGGTGACGCGGTGGCGCGTGTGCTGGCTCTGACCGGCGGTCGCGGTGTAGATTGTGCCATCGAGGCAGTCGGTGTACCGGCCACTTTCGCGATCGCTGAGGGAATCATCACGGCCGGAGGAACTGTAGCAGTGCTTGGAGTCCACGGAGTCAAAGTAGACTTTCACCTGGAGAAATTGTGGTGCCATAACATCACCTTGAGGACAAGACTCGTTGATACTGTGACAACGCCCATGCTGCTCAAGACGGTCGGAGCACGGAAGATAGAACCCGGCCGGCTGATTACACATCATTTCAAGTTTGGACAGATTCTCGATGCTTATCAGACTTTCGGAAGTGCCGCACAGAACCAGGCGCTCAAAGTAATCATCGACGCTTAAAGCGTCAGTGTACCGTCTCGCATAATGGTGAGGATGTTTTCCACCAAAGGACGCAAAGAGAGACTTTGAACAGAAGGTCGCAGAGATCTCAAAGAGGAAAAGCTGAGGGCCTGGTAATAGAGGAAAAGCTGAGGGCCTGGTAATGACACCCGGCACCCCTCTTTGAGGTCTTTGTACTACTACGGTGGTATTTCGACGAAGTTCGCGAGGATATTCATGCAGCGATTTTGGTAAGTTGATCGACATCAGCATTTCTTGGCGCGAGCAGAGCGGTGAGGACGCGACGACCGCGTGGGCTGAGCTGATAACGGTGAGTGCCGCCGACTTTGCGCAAGACGCCGTGGGCGCGGAGTAATGCCAGACGGCGAGTGATGGCGGCGGCTTGGCGGCGTTGTTGGAC
>DATNNZ010000140.1:0-4449 GCA_035601575.1 Chthoniobacterales bacterium | reverse complement strand
CTCGAGCCGGAATTCATGAAATTCGCGTAGCGCGTGATGTTCTTCGTCAAGGTTGTTAGTAAATGTGATGGAGTAGAGGCCCAAGTCGGCACCTATTACTTTCTCGTTCGGTTTTGGATCGATGGATCCATACATGATGTGGTCAATGGTCGCCGTGCGAAACGATCGTGATGCCTCACCAGGGTATTTTCCGCCACGTACAGCCCAGACGTCGGAGGTATCGTTTGCTCGGGCCGCTGGTGTAACTGCGGAGTTCTCAAATAGCCTCTCTTCCATCGCGAGCGTCTCGAGGTTCGAGGCTGAAAGCAGCATAATGTCGACAATGCCCTGACGAACGACGTCGCGAATTTGCGCCCGATAATCTTCCAGGCTCTTCCAGCTGCTATCGTATTCGTTTATTTTGGAATTGCGTCGCGGACCCGGCGCGCCAATACCGAATGCCATATCGGCGTCTTTGGCATCGGCGATGATGAAGGCTTTGCTTCCAGAAGGATTGGCGCGGATGTGCGCGATTTTGGTATCAAGTGATTTGATCATAGTTTTAGAGTTGGCCGGTAGCCGAATTCCTCGACAAGGTGCAAGCATTCGGAGAGTGGTTTGACGCCATTGCTACTCGTCGGATCCAAGAGCGAGGCGGCCGCCGCGCAGACGCCATAGGTGAGAGCTACCTCGATCGGCACGTCTTCGTGTAATCCCAAAAGCACGCCGGCGGCGAAAGCGTCTCCCGCTCCAACCGCGCCCACGATACGTTCCTGTGGCATATTGATGCTCGCTTGAGCCAACTCTCGCCCGCTGGAACCGACGGCGATTGCACCGGCAGGAAAATGGATGACAACCCATGAGATGGATTTCTTTTGTGTTCGTAGACATATTGGTTTGTTTTGATTTTTTGGATGAGCCTGTCGAAGCGCCCTTCGACTTCATCTGCACAGGCGATTCAGGCTTTGAACAAAGCATCCACCATTTCGCTGCGCGTTAGCGGAAGATCGTGAGAGGGTAAGGTCAATGAACTCCATGCGTTGCCAATCTGATGCCAAACGCAACGAAACCGGCGGTGGACCAGCAGGAAACGCCATCGCGCCGGGATTCAACCCCTGTTCCCGGTTGATCACGGCTTTGGTTTCCCCTTTTCATTTTTAGGTTGTTCTCTGACCAATTGGTGCGTAGTTAAGAATTAGTAAGTAAGTGTAACTACACCTAATGCAAGAACAAATTCATAAAAGATTGCACGCGTCCAAGCTTGGTCCCTGCGCCTGTTCTCAGGTTCGCAGATTAGCGAGGAAGCTTTCCTCCCTTTACGACACCCTGTTGTCTCCCGAGGACCTCACCATCACCCAGTATTCGTTACTCGCGAACATTGAGCGCGCCGGCCAACTGAGCCACGCGGTCCTAGCCGAGAAGGTCGGGATGGACCGCACCACATTGACGCGCAACCTACGTCCCCTGACGAGGGCCAAATGGGTTGTTGCCGGGACTGGTAAGGATCGACGGCAACACTTGCTTCAACTAACCGCAGCAGGAAGGCGAAAGCTGGTTCGCAGTTTGCGATTGTGGGAGGAAGCACAACGGCAATTTCTTTCTCAGTTCGGTACTGAATCCTTGCAGGAACTCAGAGCGCTTCTTACCTCGGCCGAATCAGCCGTCACGAATGCTTTTACAGCGGATCAAGAAAAACCGTAACCCGCGCCATTACGCGCAAGAATGGAACCTGCTTATGCCTCTCGTTCGAATTGACCTCATCCCAGGCAAGTCATCCGATTACCGAGGAGCGATCGATGAAGTAATTTCCGAAGCGATTGGCAGAGGTCACTAAAGAAAGCTGGTCGTTCGGTAACGGTGAAGCTCAATATCTGACCGCACCCAAATGAACTTCAGGAGAACATGACTATCGATCTCAAAGGAAAGAACGCTCCTTCCGGTATCGCTGGTGAGGATCCAGATGTGACATCCGCGAAAGCCAAGCCGATGTGCTGACGGCTGTAAGGTGCGGAAATTTAGTCGGAATGTAGGATTGACGGATTGTATGACGGGCGTATACGGAACTTTAAATAGAAAAAACGAAACCCAACAGTGGGGACGACTTGATGTTCGGGAAGTCTAAACTTTCCTTAGAAGTTGATGCTTCACATTATGAGAGATGTGAGCCAAATCGCCGGGGTCAACGAGGACTCGATCTGGGTCTATCTTTGCAACCTCGAACCGACCGATATGGTCGAATACGGTCTGTCATGTCCTTCCGGCACCCGGCGACGAACAAGCCTGGTTCGAGAAATTACCGCAATCTCTGAAAGACTATCTCGCTGGGCTAGGGACCAATAAAAAGAATTTTTCCTTGTAGGGAAAAGGATATGAGCTGTTGGCATCGCCCCTTCGACCAACGCGTCTTTTCCACGGCGCAGCAAAAAAGCAGGTTAGTGCCCCTTAGCAGCTAACTCCGGCGGCACCTTCTTCCTAAACGGGAAGATGATAGGCGCAAGCGCCAGGCAGATTAGCACAAGCAGGCGGAACTCTTCCACGTTAGCCCGCCTGCTGTTGAAGAGTTTGATACAAAACGCCGTAAGCTTGCGAGTCAAGCAGCATGGCGAGTTGATTACGTTCCAGTGAATCCGCGAAGCAATTTTGGTCGGTCCTGACATCGAACGCGTCCCGTGAGCCGCAATCCTTTGGCTAATCCGATCGCGCAAAATATCGACCAAAAAATCACGCACAATAACCTCCAAAGTCACATTTCAGAATTGGCCTCCCTGACTTTAGTCAGACATAACCACTTGTGGCGGATTGGGACGGTAAAGAACTCGAAAAACCGTTTGGTGACCTCCGGTCCAACTTCAGCACCGATCGCGGGAACTTGGAACGATTTCGCTTTGGTGACGGTAGGCTCTCAGCGCCAATGTCCGAAGCTGCCTTGACCACCGTGATGGGCTCGATGTCTTCCAAGCTCTGAAAGCCAGCACGCTGAAATTAGGTCAGAAACCGGCCAATCGCATGATAGTATGCAATCCGGGCGTTGATCGATCAGCCGCTGTTCCTCTAGCTAAACATTTCAGAGAAGCGGGCCATAACTATTCGTTCTCAGCGAGCGTTTTCTCCGAGTTTGATGTTCATGCCAGATAGGTCAATCACGATCCCGTCATCGCAGGGAGCTTTCCCGGATACGTTGTGGCCACCACGGCGCACCGAAACCAGTAGTTCATTTTCGCGTGCAAAGTTCACAGCAGCGACTACGTCGGCTACGCCTGAGCACCGCGCGATGATTCCGGGGTGCTTATCCGGGCCTTGTAAACGGTGGTCAGCGCTTGTCAACGCTTACTCAACTTAGAATGTGAGCAATCTTCTGAGAATTTTCTTCTTGCCTTATGTGTAGTTACACTCTTACTTGGTGGAGCGGGATGTTCGCAAAGCACAGCGGCACCGACACCTTCATCGTCCAGAACGGAAAGATCGTGACCCAGACGTTTGCGGGGAAGATCTCGCCGAAGCGGTAACTTCCCCCGTGCCAATGAGCGTCGAGGAATATCCCTGCATCACTGACATAGCACGACGATGATCTTTTCACGTTCCCAGGTGTTCGAGATTTCCTCAGCAGGCAGCCGGAGTAACCACGCTGCCCGTGACCAGCAACCCAAAACTCAAAACCCGGTGTAATTGTTTCCACGAAGTTAAACCGACTAGTCAATCTGGCTCTGCACCCTCTTAACTATAATCCTATGAATATCTGCTATGATTTCTCATCCAAAACAGTCGCTGACTGTGGAGACATTCCTGCGTCTCAGAGGATCTCGTTGACCTTTTCAGAGGCCGCTCGGCTTTCGGCTGAGGATGCGCTTCCAGTTAACAGCGAAGATTCCCTGAGCAATAAATCGCAACCGTTCAATTTCGTTATACCGGCGATGCAGGTCTTCGGATCTATCTCCCGAATCATTGAATAGATTAATCTTATCCAATTCCAAAAGAAACGACTCGTGAATCGAATTCAGCCTTTCTTAGTTTGTCTTATCCTGTTCATCTCTTCCGGACTGACTCGTGCCAATAGGGTTGTGCGGCCGACCTCGATGAACTCAGCCAGGCTATGCGCCATTTTGTCGTTTCTCTACATCGGTGCGATCGCTTCTGTGAAGGGCATCTCCATGCCGTCCGTCGCCACAAAATGGCCCAAATCCTGAACGCCCGCCTCGACCTGCTTTTCCGGGGTGGTGAAGTCCCGTAGCAAAGAGGCCTTCACCCGATAAAGCTTATCGTCGGTGAGCGGCTTGTAGTAGAGCCATTGCCCATCGGGGCTCAATGCGATGCCATCCGAGTCGATTTTCCTCGGACCTTGCGCGGTTGCGAGTTCCTTGCAGTTGGGAGAAAAATGGTAGCTCGGATCCGAAGTCGTGGAGGGATGACCGTGCAGGAGGAACCTCGAAGCGCCGGTCCCGATATTGAGCACAACGATCCCGCCGTTGGAGG
>DATNNZ010000139.1:0-3794 GCA_035601575.1 Chthoniobacterales bacterium | reverse complement strand
CTCCAGGGGAGTAGGGGACACAAAAATCGCGACTTTGGGAATTATTTTAGCCGAACTTTTTGCTCCTTTTTTGCCTCCCACGCGCATCCTCTCATAACGCGATGTTGGCGCGGGAAGATATGCCAAATAGCGGGCAAAATTTTACTCTCTGCGACGCCCTGGAACGGCGGTTAGGCCCATGAAAACGGAGCCCCAACGCACCTGCCCGAGCTGCGGCAACGAGCTTTCTGGAGCGATGGAATTCTGTCCGGTATGCATGCTTTGCAAGGGTCTTGCTGGCGGGGTTGAGTCCGGCGAGTCTTTGTCTGAGGATTTCTGAGGATACACTCAAGCCGACATCGCAAGACGCGGCGCACCGATATGCGATGGAGTTTGTCGCAGGGGAAACGCTCGAGAACCTCATCAAGCGCTCCGGCCCGCTTGAGGTAAAGCTGGCGCTGGAAATTGCGACGCAGCTCGCCGCCAGTTTGGCTGCGGTGCACAAGCAGAAACTCGTTCAACGGGACATCAAACCAAGTAACATCATGGTGAGTCTGGAGGAGGGAGGCTAAAGCAACCGGTGACGATTGGCCTTAGTAAGTCAAGGCCAGGGCGTCGGGGAGCAGAAGAACAACAAATTATTCAGATGAAACGAAATAAGATTGCGGCGTTCGAAGAATAGTCAGGGCTTAAGAAATTTTTCAATCTGGTCCAGTTTGGTCATGTGTGGCTTAGCTGTTCCGGCAAGCCACATACTCAGGATTGTGCCAGAGGTTCCAATAAGCGATGCGATTTGATAAAAACTAAGATCGGAGCCTTCAACAAACCGCCTGAGTCTGACGATTACCGTAATCTCAGCAGACCGATTCATAGCAACGCTCTACTCGCAAGTTTTCAAAGGCAAGGTTCACTCAATGTAACGACGCAAGGCGCGGCTGCCTCGAAGTTGCTTTGTACGTGTGGCGTTTATCGACTTGAGTTCCTCCAAAATAATAGACAATTTCCCAATCGCTCGATGATAGCGTGGATCGTCCAGATTCGCCGCAAGACCGATTAAACTCACTTCGTGGAGTATGTCGGGAGCATCGCCCTGTGCTTTTTTTTTCTTGAGGCGGATTTTTCCTGAAAGCTCATTGGGTTTTCTCCTGTCGATTGGTTTCATCACTGGGTGCCTCTGGGTCAATAAATCCGCGCCAGCCGTGAGGCTAGTCAAAACACCCAGAGGAGCTTCAACGAAGGCCCCTCGTGATCTTCTGCATCGCTGAGCGCCTGCTCAAAAAAGTCGAGGCCGTGCTGTCGCGCAAGAGTTGCCAGGTAAGCGTACACCGAACTCCGAGTTGCAGGGGCCGCGCCTTCGAACAGCGCCACCAGAGCGCATTGGTGATTTACTGTTTGCGCCAGCCGCTCATCAATTAGCGCGCGGATTTTAGTTGGAAGCTGCCCCTTGCCGCGGAGAGAGATTATGAGCAGATCAGCCTCGGCGAGCGCGGCCGCCAAGACGTTGAGTTTCGGATCCTGCAGGATGTCCAACCGCCACATCGAGTGCCTGAACTCCAAATCATTCCCGAGTTCCTCGGCGACATAGTCGAGACCTTTCTTTGCCTGCTTTCCAGTTCCAAAATCCTCATACATGATCACGACATTGAATGGGGTAGACGGACTCCGGTCGCCAGAGAGCATCTCTTGGGATAACAAGAGAGATTGCATAGGAACTCAATTCTTGCCCTTGTGCGGCGGTCATGGAAATTCTTTGATCCCCTAATTATTCGGTGAAAGTACCTTAGGGCATTTACTCGAGTGTCTACGGGGATTTCAATTTGCCGAACAGAAAGAGTAAAATTCACATATGAAATATTGCCGCAGGTCGAAACAATGAATTAAAAGCTGATCACCGCCGGTCATGAGAGCATTGAAAATCCTACTCGCAGACGACCACCCGCTGATGCGGCAAGGGATCCGGTCCGTGCTCGAGAGCCAGCCGGGCTGGACGGTTTGCGGCGACGCCGGCAATGGCCGTGAGGCCGTTGCGGTGGCGAAGCGACTTTCACCTGACGTAGCCGTGATCGACATCACTATGCCGGAGCTTAATGGGCTCGAAGCTGCCCGCCAGATTCGTCGCGAAATGCCCTCGGTGGAAGTTCTGATTCTCACTATGCACGATTCGGATGCGCTGATCGCGGGCGCGCTCGAAGCCGGCGCCCGCGGCTGTATTCTGAAAAGCGACAGCGCCCGATTACTGATAGCTGCCGTCGAAGCCGTCGCACAACACAAGCCGTTTTTGGCTGGGAAGGTTGCCGAGGCGGTCATGGGCCGCTCATTGAAAGGCGAAGTCGATGAGGAAGACACCGTCGCGCTAGATCATCGTCTCTCTGCTCGCGAACGTGAGGTGGTTCAACTCGTCGCCGAAGGGCGGACGAACAAAGAGATCGCCACGGAGTTGGGCGTCAGCGTTAAAACCGTGGACGCGCATCGCATGAATATTATGCGCCGACTCAACGTGCACTCCGTCGCGGAGCTTGTTCGCTACGCGATTCGCAATAAGATCATCGAGGCCTGAGATCGGCCGTGTAACGCAAGGACTCCGTCCTCTCTCTCTCTCTCTTAGGCGGTGCAATGAGGTCTTTAAATCGACGTGAAATGGAGCTAGTTTTGGGAATATAAATGCCGAGCCAAGACAACTGGCGCGAGGCCTCAGATACGATGGAGGCTGGACCAGACAGGCCCCGGCTTCTCGATGTGCTCGGACAGATCGGTCTCCATGACCATGTCTGCGTTATCTACGAAAGCCCGGAAGAGCAGCTAGCTCTGCCCATTCCTTCTATCCGGATGGGCCTTGAGCGTGGCGAAAAATGTTTTTACGCCGCGGATAAAAAAACCGTCAGCGATGTCATCGAAGCATTGCGCGCAATGGGTATTGATGTCGATGAGGCAGTGAATTCGGGGAGATTAACGGTTGCCAGCCAGGAGGACACCTATCTCAGGAACGGCCATTTTGAACCTGACAAGATGATCCGCTTTTGGGCTGACGCTCTTGAACCGGCGATAGCCTCCGGCTTATCCGGCTTAAGGGTGGTGGGCGAGGCGAATTGGGCGCTTTGCGGCGACCCCGGCGCAGGCCCATTTATCGAGTACGAGGCGAAGCTGAATTACCTTGTCCGCGATCACCCCGTCGTCGTGACGTGCCAATACGACTACAACCAGTTCTCACCGGACGTCATCCTGAACGTGATCCGCACTCATCCCATTGTCATCTACGGAAATTTCGTCTGCAGGAATCCATACTATGTTCCGCCAGAGGAATTTCTAGCCTCGAATCACGCGGAGATGGAGGTTAAGCGGCTGCTGGCCAACATTCGCGACCGGGAGCAGGCCAACAAGACCCTGCGAGAGCTTTCCGGGCGTCTGTTCCAGATGCAGGACGAAGAACATCGCCGCATCGCGCGGGAACTGCATGACTCGGTCGCACAGGAACTCGCAGCGGTTTCTATGAACCTCCGCGAATTGCAAAGGCGGATCGAAGGACGGGATCGCATCACCGACAATCTTCTTTCCGACAGCATGGCCCTGGTTGAACAATCCAACCGCGAGATTCGCACGATTTCTCACCTCCTCCATCCGCCGTTGCTGGACGAGTTAGGACTCAGGCGCGCGTTACAAAATTATATCGAAGGGTTCGCCGGCCGCAGCGCGATTGTAACGACGCTCGACGTGGCGGAAGACCTTGGCCGGCTGCCCGCCGGTATCGAAACCGCACTGTTCCGGGTGGTGCAGGAAAGCCTCGGCAACATCCATCGGCATTCCGGCAGCACCACCGC
>DATNNZ010000138.1:0-3456 GCA_035601575.1 Chthoniobacterales bacterium | reverse complement strand
TGTCGTACCACTATCGTAAAGACCGTGAGCATCATTTACGTCCCAAGGATTAACGCCACCGGCAGGACCCCAAAAGGTAAGATCATTGCCGATCGCTCCTATTAACCGAAAGACCCCGAATCTCGTGTGAGCGCGGTCGGTGCTTTCAATGCCAATCCACGTATTGTCATGGGAAAGCATCCCGCCGGAGCGGAGTAGACGGGAACCTTGGGCGTATGTCCAGTTAAATGTGTTATCGTAAATCTCGCACGCGCGGTGTCCATGAGGAGCATTACCTTCGGTTCCGTGAGTATTCGGAGAACTATCTTTGAAATAGTTGTGGCGAGCGACCCATCGTCCGCCCTTCCAGCTATCAAAGTTTGCACTAGTCTGTGGCCCAGTAGAAGGGCCGATGATGGTATTATCCTCTATGAATACGAACTTATTAGTGCCGTACCACGGAAAATCAGCCCAAGCGCCTTCTCCAAACTGTCCGTTCGACGTTCCCCCATAACTATCTTCCTGAAAGAATACAGAGAGGGTGCCTCCTCGACATTCGATGACGTTGTGATCCATAACGCCATATATCCACCCAGTCCACTGGACAGATTTACCCTGGTATAGCGATGCCAAATGACAATGATCCATCCTCACGCCGGTATTGGCGGAGGTGCCGTAGCTGGCAAATTGAATAGCGCCATCCGTTTGACCCGATAAAGTGGTCGTGCCGGGTGCAAACGTAATGCCAGTTAAACGTGCTGATTGCGAGGGAGTAAGAGTGAAGACTAGGATATGCCCGCTCCTGGGCGTATCATCCCGAATTATTGTCGAATCTGTTATCGTAGGCGTAGCCGTCCCTGCGCCGGTGATTGTTGTTTGACCTTGCAAGGTAATGCCCTTGGTAATGGTTAAGCTCTGTGTCCAACTCGCCGTTCCAGCAGGAACAACAACCGTGTCGCCATCCACTGCGGAAGATACTGCCGTTTTTACATCAGCAAGAGAAGGGCTGGCTGCTGTAATAGAGGCGGCCTGTGCCGAGGCAGAAACAACTAAAAACAGCGTGGCGATAAGCGGCAATATAACTGAGTTGCGGCCAAACAAAAACCAACCCGCCAGGGGGGCTAGGGGGTGCCGCCTTTTCGATTGAGCCGAACTATATACTTCAATCATGAGGTTTCCCGGGTGATTATAATTGTCGGACGAAATCACAATAGCTAGAATCGTGCCTAAATCGAGCCGTCCCCACCTTTCTCGCCTTCAAACCCCTCAGAACGTTGGGCTTTGACCTCTGTATACACCAATTCCCTTTCCCCTTCGGACAGCTCAAAGGCGAAAGGCTGTGCAGGTGCGAATTGATGTTGCGGATAGTCCATAGCTATAATGTAGAAGACAAACCAGACCGGGCTTAGCCCTCTGAACGAAGCCTCTGTCCAGTTAAGTAACACTACCGCAACCAAAAAGCCGAAGCGATACCTGGCAAACTGGATATTCATCAAAAGGTCCCGACGTGCTTTCCCATACGTTGCGATAATACACGCTATTAAGATGAACACGCCAATCGATCCTAGGTTTAAGTATGTTTCAAGATAACCATTATGAGCCTCATTCGGTTGCCACCAATGCAGTTCCGCAAGTTTTTGCCGCCGATCTCCCAACCAAAAGCTTTCAAAACCGACCCCAAAAATAGGATTGGTATGGATTGACAACAAGTCACGCCACAGCTCACTTCTTCCAGCAAGCGTCGCGCTATGGCCTGTAAGCGTCGCCACGTGCCCAAAAACACCAAGCGCAAGTTCGCTTACGGCCAAAGTAGCCACAATTATCGCGAGATATAGGCTGATCAACCTTTTGTTTACAGTCCGCAGACCGAGAAGGACCACAATCAACATTCCAACCAGCAAGGATATTAAAGAAGTCGAACTGTCTGACTTAAGAAGAAGCCACCAAATCATGTAGAGGAATCCCCCGATCAGAAGAAGTTCGTTTCGTTTGGCCCTGCTCCGCTCGTTCTTCAAAGTCTGTAGCAGATGCCAAAAGAAAAAAAGACCCAGGACCATGCACATCCAGCCCAATTCGTTCTTGGTGGTGTTGATTCCGTTATTCGTCGGTGCCCCCGTCCAGGCATCAAATCCCCGCCCTATGCCCGGATAGTATCTGATAAGCAAAATGGATATGGGAACCAGCACGTAGGCACTTCTCTTCATCAATCTCACAATTGCCTCTTGCGGATCCGTTTCAGTGAGAAGAATAAGAGTCATTACCGGGTGCCCCCAAATCTTGATCCAGCGTTTGAAAGACACGAAAGGATAGTCCGACCAAGCGATCGCAATAAAGCAATAGATAAGAAAAGCCATCAGCCAGCCATTGTGCCGAAAAACGTCAGCTAAACTAATCTGCCGTTGGTTTAATATCCCAAAACCAGCTGCAATCAGCATGAAGTAAACAAGCGCGTCTAGCGGATTGCCTTCCTCCACCGACCGCCCAATTGGCACCCCAAACACAGCCAGCCATTGCACTACGGATCTCGACCCAATGAGTAACATCCAAATCACGGGCAACCACAGCGCACTCGTCACATCGGGTTGCTCTCGAAAATCGCGTCGAAAAAGAAAAATGATGAACCCAATTGTGAAAAGCAGAGCTATTGTTGGCGATAAATGCAAACCCATGATGCTCGCGAGATAGATTGCTGAGCTATTCATGTAAGCTTAGTTCGTCGTTATTGCTGCCTTGCCAGTCACACAAGCACATAGCTGCTCACCTCAACCCGTTGGAAGAGCGTCTGAAACTCATTGCTCAGAAGATAGGCCGATTCCAACTGCGAGATGGGATGTGTCATCAGTTCAACGTTGTTTGACTTCGCCAACGCTGCCACTCGATCTAATTTCTTCCCCTGAAGGCACTGCGTCAGATCAAAGAAATAATCCGGAAGGCGATATCTTCGAGCCAGCCACCAATCAACAAAGGCTCGATAGCTTCGGTTTAGCAAACTTTTTTCTCCCGGCCAGAATGAGAAGTTTCGCCGCATCCTAGTTCCGGCTGGTATTAGCGAGCTCAAAAGAACGTTCCCGCAAAGATGCATGTGGTGATGTCCGTCGATGTGCGATGGCGGTTTGCCATATAGACGCGCGAATTCTTCGGATTGCGCGTGGTAGGAATAGGCGAATTCTTCTCGTAGGAACGGATTGTAAAAAAGCTGGGCGTATTTATTCCCCATGAGATAGCGAACTGTTCTTTCGTGAAATCCGTGCAGCTTGCTGCGTTGACCCCGGCCCGAGAATGGTTCGGCAAAGTTGAGATGCAACCCAACGTCCAGCGCATTCTCCTTTGCCAGCTCGGCGCTGCGCTCGGAGTCTTCCATGAAAACCATGGCGCTGACCGAAGTGACCCTTCCTTCTTTGCAACACCGAAGAGCCGCGTCCGTCTCGGCCCGCGAACGGCCCCAGTCGTCAGCGTTGATGATCAGCATTCGATTCC
>DATNNZ010000137.1:0-4352 GCA_035601575.1 Chthoniobacterales bacterium | reverse complement strand
GTTGTCACCGGCGACTGTCCCTGCGCGGCAACATAACAGGTCCGGTCAGGATCGCACAAGGGCTCCGTCCGAGGCCTGGAGAAATCTGTCCCGAAGGGACCCGATGAAAGTAGCCCAGTACGAAGTGCTGGGTTGGCTTTTTCCAAGCGATAAGTCCCGGACGGGACGATTGATGGCCGATTGGATCGTGAGGCTGTTTGGGAGACCAAGAGCCAAGCGTTTTCCATCGTCCCTGGCCCCGAAAGCTTTCGGGGCTGGCGGGACGGGCGCGTCTTTCGCACCATTTTCCCAGCACTTCGTACTGGGCTATTTTCAAAAGTCCCTCCATTGACTTTCGGCCCGACCCGCATTGTTATCCCTCTTGCCCGATACCGTAAATATGGAAGCCAGCCTGCCTCCCGATACTCTTCTTCGTAATTCAAGCCGAACCGGAGGGGGACTACGCGAGTGGCGAGTAACCGCCGATATTGCTCCCAACGCAGATGGCTCTGTCTTGATCGCTACCGGTAAAACTCAGGTAATCTGCGCAGTTACGATCGAAAACTCGGTTCCACGATGGATGAAGGATCAGCATGTTCCCGGCGGGTGGATCACTGCGGAGTATTCGATGTTGCCCTATAGCACCTTGACTCGGCGGCCCCGAGACGTCACCAAAGGGAAACTCGATGGCCGTAGCGTCGAGATCCAGCGACTGATCGGCCGAGCATTGCGCGTGGCAATCGATTTGGATCGCCTGGGCGAGCGGACCCTTTGGGTCGATTGTGATGTTCTGCAGGCGGATGGCGGCACCCGCACTGCAGCGATCACCGGCGGCTCAATTGCGATTACGTTGGCCTGCGCCAAGTTGTTCGAAAACAAGATCTTGACCGAGTGGCCCGTTCGCTGTCTGGTCGGAGCAGTTAGCGCCGGAGTTGTGGATGGCCAGGTGCTGGTCGACCTGGATTATGAAGAAGATCGGCGCGCGTCAGTCGATCTCAATCTGGTGATGAACAGTCGTCGCGAATTCATCGAGATTCAGGGCGCGGGGGAAGAGGCCACCTTTTCCGGCAATGAGCTTTCGGAGATGCTGAGAGTCGCCGAGTCCGCAATCTTTGAGATCATCAACCGGCAGCAAGCGTTCTTGCAAAGCACCGTCCCGAATCTGCCGGAATTTTAAAATGAAGAGAGCATTGATAACTGGTATTACCGGACAAGACGGATCCTATCTGGCTGACCTCCTGCTGGCAAAGGGCTACGAGGTTCATGGTATCATTCGGCGAGCCAGCACCTTCAATACGTCGCGAATCGACCATCTTTACCAAGATCCTCATATTCATGGCGTGCATCTTTTCCTGCATTACGGCGACTTGGCCGATTCCGTGCATTTAGTGAAGCTGCTCTACAACTTAAGCCCGGACGAAATCTATCATCTGGGTGCTCAGAGCCACGTCCGAGTGAGTTTTGATATTCCGGAATACACGGCCGATGTGACCGGTCTAGGAACTATTCGAATTCTGGAAGCAATTCGCGAAGCCGGAGTCAAGACCCGGTTCTATCAAGCATCGAGTAGCGAAATGTACGGTAAGGTTCAAGCGGCGCCGCAGACCGAAACGACGCCGTTCTGGCCGCGCAGTCCGTATGGCGTTGCCAAGGTTTTTTCCTATTGGGCGACGGTGAATTATCGGGAAAGCTATTCACTCCATGCCAGCAATGGGATCTTGTTCAATCACGAAAGTCCACGGCGAGGCGAAACATTCGTCACCCGTAAGATTTCCCGAGCGGTCGCTCGCATTAAATATGGGTTAGACTCGGCTCTCTATCTGGGGAACCTCGATGCGCGGCGCGACTGGGGATATGCCCCCGAATACGTCGAAGGGATGTGGCTGATGCTGCAGCAAGATAAACCCGATGACTACGTGTTGGCGACCAACGAGACCCACACCGTGAGAGAATTTGTGCAGAATGCGTTCGCCCACGCCGACCTGGATTGGAAACAATACATTAAGCATGACGATCGCTATGAGCGCCCAGCCGAAGTTGATTTGTTGCTCGGAGACCCGTCCAAAGCAAAAAAACAACTCGGTTGGCAGCCCAAGGTGCGGTTTCAGGAACTCGTCAAAATCATGGTCGACGCTGATTTGGAGTGCGTTCGCAGGGAAATCGAAGGATCTGGAGAGGGCAGGAAGAAGACTGGCCAGTAGTGGCGGGGTAGCCGGTAGGCAGTTGTCTTCGGTCGCGGCGACTGTCCCGCTACGGCTTCGGTTTCGTGCTACGCAGAGCTGCGCGCTTCGAGCTACCAAAAATCTCAGTCGCCATTGTTTACCATGGAAACCACGCGCAGCTTAGATTCGACCCATATTCGAGAGGCGATTCCCACGTCGTCAAAAACCATGCGTTTTTCGGGGTTTGATTGACCAATCGGCAAGTCCGATACCGCATGCCGGGTTTGGGCTCTCCTGGCAGGATGACAACCATGGCGACTGCGGTTTGTGCCGGCGCCAAGCACGCAACTTCGTATCAATTTTCAGGTTGCGCAAAACCGAAATGCCTATTGGGACAGTCGCCGCTGAAGACGCCAACCGCCATCCGCTCAATCCGCTAAACACCGGGTCAAGCAATCTCGCAGTTTCTTTTCCTCGAGATACTTGCCGATAAATACCAACTGGCTGAATCGTGTTTCAGCCTTTTCCCAGAGCCGGTCCCAGTAAACGGTGAACCGATTGTTCACACCATGAAACACTGCCCGGCGCGGCGTATCCTGAACCCAAAGAATTCCTTTCGACCGATACACCTGGCCATTTTCGCAAAGAGCGCTCAGCTCACCGTCAAATTTCTCCAAATCAAACGGCTGATCGAATCGGAAAGCGAAAGATTCGATGTCGCTATGATTGCTTCCGTTGAGCTCGTCTAAAAACTCTGGGTTCACCAACAGCTTCTGATCGAGGTCAAAGGTGTTTACGTCGAGAACTTCGCCGAGATTGACCTTCGAATGCGATGTTCGGAACATCCGCGCGTGAGGATTTATGTTGGCAATTTTCTTCTCAACCTCTCTGAGTGTGGTTTCGTCGACCAGATCGGTCTTGTTGATCAGTAGAAAATCAGCTAACGCGACTTGTTCACGCGCCACGGTGTTTTCTTTAACTTGGTCGAGCAGGTTTTCAGCGTCCACTAAAGTAATGATCGAATCGAGTCGCGCGTGTTGCTGCAGTTGCGGCACGTTCAGAAATGTTTGAGCGATCGGACCTGGATCGGCAACACCGGTAGTCTCGATCAAAATGTAATCCAAATCCTCTTTTTTCAGGAGCTTCTGGATTCCCTTCACCAAATCTTTCCGAACCGTGCAGCAGATGCAGCCGTTGCTCATTTCGACGACATCTTCGTTTTGCGTCTCGACCAGTTGTCCGTCGATCCCGATTTCGCCCACCTCGTTGATCAAGACTCCAAATTTGTATCGCGATTGTTCCCTCAGAATGTGGTTGAGCAGAGTGGTCTTTCCGGCTCCCAGAAAACCAGTCAGCACGCTGATTGGAATGATTTTTCGCTGACCCATAAAAGTAAAAAAGCGATCCGGCAGTCGCCGGATCGCCTCTAAATTAACGAAATTTGCGCGTTAGACCAGTCCGGCTTGTTTCAGAGTCCGATAAACTCCGTTTTTCGCGATCGTCTTCAAGGCGCGTGCGCTTAGCTTAACAGTGACGTAACGGTTCAACTCGGGGACCCAAAGCCGCCGCGTTTTCAAATTTGGCAAGAAAAACCGAGGCGTATTTGCCGTAACGTGTTGGCCGACTCCGCCTTTTTTCTTAGCCATGCCACGCCGGTGAATGGCGTTGCCTTTGGCCGGTTTGGCTCCGGTGATGCTGCAAACTCTTGACATAAATTACCCCTCGAAAAAGAGCGAGGAACATGGGGCAAGGTTGCTCGCCGGTCAAGAGGGAAAAGGCGCCGTCTTACGGCTGAGTCGTTACCAGATTGCTGAAATCCAATTTTGAGAAACAGCATATGGTTCAGTCTTGTCACGCGCTTTCAGCGCTAGAACGCTACAGCGTCGCCAACGCGTTAAGCGTTCGATCGACTTCGTCGATCGTATGATAATGCGTGAAGCCCAAGCGAAGCACTCCGCCCGAGTCGGTGAGGCCCAGCCGGTCGATGAGATCGGCTGCGTAAAAATTCCCACTCCAGACGAAGATGCCGCGACCTGCCAATTTCTCGGCGGCTTCATCTGGATGAAGCCCTTCGATACGGATCGCAAAAGTCGGGGTGCGATGTTGGACGTCATGCGGATTGCTTAATCCGAAAAGCGCTACTCGTTTCAGCTCAAGTAGACCTTGCAAAAATCGGAGCGATAGTTCGCTCTCATATTCTTGGATCGCCTG
>DATNNZ010000136.1:0-4009 GCA_035601575.1 Chthoniobacterales bacterium | reverse complement strand
GCGAAGCTGAAGGCTTCTTCCGGTTTCATCCAGAAAGCGACAACGGAGCCGGCGAGGAACAGTCCCATGGAACCAAGAAAGGGCAGAGACCAGTTGTGAGTATGATCGATGATGAACCCGAAGATCACCGGCGAAAGAATCGCGGCCAGAGCGGATCCGGTGTTCATTATGCCGCTGGCAGAACCAGAATAGCGTGGAGCGATGTCCATCGGTATTGCCCACATCGGGCCGATCGTCATCTCGGCAAAGAAAAACGCACCGGCCAGGCAGACGGTGAGCGTCGTGAGATCCCTGGTCAAAAACAGCGGGATCATACAGAACAAAGAGCAAAGAAAGAAAACGACGACCAAGTTGCGACGTGCTTGCTTGAGATCGTGTGTTTTGCGCAAAACGAAATCCGTAACGACTCCTCCTAACGCATCTCCGATTACTCCGGCGAAGAAAACCGCCATCGCAAACAGAGCAGAATCTTTCAGATCAAGTGAGTACTGGTTTTTGAAGTACTGCGGCAACCAGCTCAAAAATAGCCAGAGTGTCCAGCCATAGCAGAAATAAACAAAGGTGACCGGCAGCATCCGCAAAAAAAGGGCTCCCCATGGTACCGGATTACGGCGGCGCATCGCCTGGTCCGTATAAGCCGGCAAAACCGAGAGCTCCTCCTGGGTAATTCGGCTGTGCTCCGCCGGATTGTCGCGAAACACGAGGAACCAAGCAAAAACCCAAAGACAGCTGGCAATTCCCAGGACAATGAAGGCTCCGCGCCAGCCGGTTACAACCATGAGGCCGACAACCAGCGGCGGAGTCAACGAATTACCGATACGGGCGAAAGCATGGGTAATACCCTGGGCAAACCCGCGGTCGGCCGGCCGTGTCCAAGAGGACATCGCCGATGTGGCCGCCGGAAATGTCGCACCTTCACCGAAGCCAAGTAACACTCGCGCCACCACCATCGCCACGAATCCATTCACCAATCCGGTGAGAATGGTTGCACTTGCCCAGATTAACGAGCAAATCGTCAAAACCTTGCGCGGGCCAAAGCGATCCCCCAAGTATCCGCCGATGATCTGAAACAGCAAATAAGGGTAAGCAAAGGCCGAGAAGACAAAGCCAACTTGCGTTTTGTCGAGATGGAGCTCCTTTTCGAATATATTCGAAGCAGTGCTGACATTCACCCGGTCGATGTAGGTCAAGAGGTACATCAAGCACAGTAGAAAAAGGACGATGTTACTGGCCGAAAAGATGCGGGAACTGGATTTGGCTTCGGTTGGAAGCGGGGATAAAGCTTGCATGTGTTCAGGGGGGACTCATTCTCGCCTAAGGCTCGAATGAAAATAACAAATGGCAGATAGCAAATGGGTGGACTTCGAATCTTGGATTGCGCATTCCACAATTGAGCAGCGCTTGTATCGCTCGGGGTACAGCGTCCGTCGCGTGTTCCGCATTCTGTGTTCGCTGTTCCATCTCTAAGTTGCAGCGACGGCTTCTGAACTACTCCGCGTGGGTTGGCTGTTCGATGGAAACCTATCGCCTCGGCTCAAGTAATCGAGGGCAGCCATCACACCGCCCTTGCGAAACGGAACATCAAATTGCTCCAGCCCCATCTCTACACCACACAGCGTAGCGCAGAGCATGAGGTCATTGAAGTCACCTAGGTGTCCGATACGAAAGACCTTGCCTTTCACCTTGCCTAGGCCGGCTCCGAGCGACAAATCAAAGTTCTCCAAAACAACCTGCCGGAATCTCGCTTCGTCAAAGCCTTCCGGCATCAGCACCGCCGTCAGTGAATTGCTGTATTCGCGAGGGTCCAGGCAAAGCAGCTGTAGATCCCAAGCCCGCACCGCACGTCGCGTTGCCTCACCGTGCCGAGCGTGACGGCGAAACACGTTATCTAATCCTTCCTCATCCGCCAATATCGAGATCGATTCGCGCAAGCCATAGAACAGGTTGGTCGCAGGGGTGTAAGGGAAATAACCGCTCTGGTTCGGCTCCAGCATCTCTGCCCACGACCAAAAGGATCGAGGCAACGCGGCAATCTTCGAAGCCGCTAAGGCCTTTTCACTCACCGCGTTGAAACTCAACCCTGGCGGCAACATCAGACCCTTTTGTGAACCAGCAACGGTCACATCCACACCCCATTCGTCGTGCCGATAGTCGATACTGGCGAGCGAGGAGATCGTGTCGACCATCAAAAGCGCGGGGTGCTCAGCTTCATCAATTGCGTGACGAACCTCGCCGATACGGCTGGTGACGCCGGTTGAGGTCTCATTGTGAACGCACATGACCGCTCTGATCTGGTGCGCAGTATCTTGCGCGAGCTTCGTTGCTAGGGTCACCAAATCTATTCCGTGACGCCAATCACCACCTATGAAATCTACCACTAACCCAAAACGTTCCGCCAGGTTTCGCCACAGCACCGCGAATTGTCCCGTCTCGAACATCAGTACGCGGTCACCGGGAGAAAAGGTATTAACAATTGCCGCCTCCCAAGCTCCGGTACCGCTGGAGGGATAAATGAAGACGTGCCCTGTGCTCATCTTAAAGATGCGCTTCATGCCTTCCAGACATTCACGAGCCAGCCGCGAAAACTCTGGACCACGATGGTCGATGGTAGGTCGATCCATCGCCCGGAGAATTCGATCGGGCACATTGGTCGGCCCGGGAATCTGCAAGAAATGCCGACCAGCTCGGTAAGCAGCAGGAGAATCTCTCATGAGAAAAAATTCGGTTTAAAATCCTGACTTAGCGAAGCCCAAGTGGCTTCTACGCGAAGACAAAGCAAACACAACAATTTGCATACAAACTTGCAAGTGAATTTTGGGTCGCGTCGTTTCTAGTTGAAGAATAGTCGGTTACGTTACAAGCAGCGGCTCGGTATTTGCATGCAGTACGGGAGAGACTGTCTTTAGGTAGCGGCGACTTTCCGAGCCAGGCCACAAACCTGGACCGGACTAAGAATACCGTCGAAGCGGCTAGTGCACCCCGGCCAGAAAGCGCAGTCGCCACTTTTGGAAAGCGTTGCAGCCGGTGCTTGCGTTCCGACATGCGGAGCGATGGCGACCGCGGCTTGTGGTGGTGCTGACCGGTCAACTGCGCTCCCATCGTCAGCCCCAGGCGAAACTAATGGCGAAATGGGACAGTCGCCGCTGAAAATTCCGGCTCACCGCTGTGAAAAACGCGTTAGCCTAAGGACACCACCTACAGATGCCGGCAAACGGCCTCGTACTTATGATTCAGATGTTGCTGGAGGAGTTCCGCGAGCTCGTCAGCGCAACGCCGGGAGAGCGCATCAATGATTAACTCGTGTTCTCGCATTGCCGTCGCCCATCGATCCCGGTCGGTTTGGCTCGCCAAATAGCGAGCGCGTAACAAACGACAATTCAAATTCTCGTACATCGTAATTAGAACCGGATTGCGTGCCGCCGCCACAATGCGCTTATGAATCTCTTGGTTGTCCCGGAAATAGTCCGGTAGGTCGCACCGAATGAACTGCGCCTGCATGTGGTAGTGAACCGCCTTGATTTCGCACATCTCAGCTTCAGTAATGTGCTGGCAAGCCAGCCGGCCAGCCAAAGATTCTAGCGCACCAAGTATTTCAAACAGGTGCCGGACATCCTCCGGGGTCAGCTTGACAACCCGCGCACCCCGATTGGGCAGTAGTTCAACCAAACCCTCATGCGAGAGCACCTTCAACGCTTCGCGCAACGGAGTTCGGGATACTTGAAGCCGCTCACATAGCACGCGCTCATTTAGCCGCTTACCGGGCGCCAGTTCATTGTGGATAATCAGATCTCGCAATGTCGCCAAAACCCCATGATGCAGCGGCTTCGCACTGGCTCTAGAGGGACGTTTGTCGACCTCATCCTCTTCAGCAGGAAATGCGATGATATCTGACGGTAACGAGTCCGCCGGCGGAATCGTTTGAGAAGAGTGCTGTCGGATCATCGCTTTTCTAAACGAACTTAATTTAGCACGCCGGGTCTGGTAAAGGTAGTGGCGACCGGAGAAAACC
>DATNNZ010000135.1:0-22662 GCA_035601575.1 Chthoniobacterales bacterium | reverse complement strand
TCAGAAATCTGAGCAGCTGGTTTGCGCAGCACGTGTTCTTGCAATCAGTTTTGTTTCTGCCTCCGTCATATCTTGAGCGAAGGTCGGCCTCGGCGGGACGAGCTTACATAGAAAAAACTCACGAATAAACTCTAATGACTCGACTTCATCGCTGTAAAGGTGTTGCCATTACGGCAACCGGATTTTTCTTCTGTTTTAGAGAGGTTGATCACCAGACAGGCGCACTGTGAGTTCGCGCCCGCCGGATAATTTCGGTGTCGACACGGAATTTAATCGTTTTCTCGGCCGTCTGGTAAACCTGGTTGCTTTTCAAACCCACCTGAAACCAGCGATTTTTTCGTCGACTGAAGAAGGACTAGCGCGGTCAGAGCGAGCGCGCCCAAGATTGATCCTAAGAGTCTTTTCATTAAAGATTTCTCTGCTGCCCAGCGTCAGCCTCAGCATTGAGGACGACTGGCCTTTTATCCGGTACTAAGGGATTTTGCTTTCTGGGTTTCAGCAAAAGCGGTAAATTGAGCTTGGTTCGGATACGTCGGCCGGGCGTGAGCTGGGCGTCTGCGGGCGGTTGGAAAGCTTCGCTTGCCGATTCAGACCAACTTCTTTCGACCAGAAGCTGAAGTTATGGCTTAGTATCGGACGAGGAGAGTTCCATCATGCTCTCACCGTAAATTTTCGTGGGGCGTCCCTCTTGAAGTTGATCTAGTCCAGAAAAGCAATATGGGAACCGTCAATTTCATATTCGCCCACGGAGCCGGTGCGCCCTCCTCGCATCCGTGGATGCAGCGCTGGGCGGCAAAGCTGGAGAAGATCGGAACCGTTTCCGCTTTCGACTACTCGTACATGAAGGAACTGAGGAAGCGCCCGGATCCGCTGCCGAAACTCATCGCTGCTCATCGGGAAGCTCTGACTCGAGCTCGACAGTTACACGGGGACCCAATCGTTCTTATCGGAAAAAGCATGGGAGGACGGGTGGGATGCCACCTAGCGTTGGAAGAAGATGTGGCCGCAGTCATCTGTCTTGGCTATCCGCTCTGCGGAGGAGGTGATCGAACAAAGCTTCGTGCGGAGGTGCTTCACCGGTTGACAACGCCGATTCTGTTCGTGCAAGGGACCCGCGACCGGCTCTGTCCTTTGGATCTGCTCGAATCCACTCGGCGAGAGATGAAGGCGCGCAATGAGCTTTACGTAGTCGAAGGCGGAGATCATTCGTTGCTCGTCGAAAAAGCCCGACTCAAAGCGAACGGCCAGACGCAGGACGAAGTCGATCAGGGAGTTATGGGGGTTATCGAATCTTTTGTCGCCGAAAACTGCACGCAATATCTTTCTCCCCGGCCCGTCTAATACGAAATGCCAAAAGGAAGCCCTCAAGAACCGCCGAGTCATGGCTATCCCAATTCGTTGGCAGCACAAGCCTGGCAGGACTGGCCAAGTCCGGAGCGAACCCAGCTTGGGATCGAACGCCTCGAGACTCTTACTGAGCTCCTGAGCGTCGCGTACCAGGCCAGTCTTCTAAATGAAGAAGGGCGCCCGGTCGTATGTCGCCTTGCTCTCTGTCCCCCTTCCGCCCTGGAGGCCCAGGACTTATTTCTGTATGGCTTCCACGTTTCCCGGTTTTGCCAGCAGCGCCCATTCGACGAACAAGAGATTCGGCGACTTAGTCCGGCTGCGACCTTTTACCGATCCATCATGGCTGTCACTTGGTCTTCGCGGAACGGATTTACGATCTTCGGGACAGTAGCAACCGGTCAATGGTCCAGGGATTTGGTGGCAGATTTACAGGGAATGATCCACTCAATTCCAAATTGGCTTATCGTGCATATCCGGGGTCCTGGCAATCTCGTCGTCTATCGCGGCTCGGAACGGCTGGCTACTTTGTTGAATGGCCGCGTGGAAGGACATGGATTCAATGTGTTCGGTTCTTCATGGATGACAGAACGATTCTGGAATGTACGAAACGAGTCCAAGGAGTTCAGCCGGATAGGCAACGAATTAGATGTCCAGCTGGGGCACGATCTGTTAGACAATTTCGACGCGAATTTCTTCAAACGTGTAGTACGAGAGATACGCGATAAAAGGCACGGGGGCACACTGGTCTTTGGACCCCGTCCGATATTGGCCAAACTTCTTGATCCCGGTGGTCCGCTTAGCGCCAAATATCGAGTGGACACCCAATTATCATCCCGGCCGTACAAGGCGCTCCTCGATAAGATTCTTCAACGGCTCGTTTTCCTCGCAAAGAGGAAGGGGAAAAACTCAGTCGGTTGGCTCGAATTTGTCGAATGGAGCGAGGAAATGCCGTACAGCATTTCCAACCAATATCTCGATTTGGCCGGATGGCTTGCCGATATGGCGACCGTCGACGGCTGCCTCCTCCTGGACTCTCGTTTTTCTGTGTTGGGGTACGGAGTCGAGATCCAGGTGCCTTGCTATGAGAGTGAGATCGTCTACCGAGCATTGGATTCCGAGGCCAAGCAGAGGATTCCAGAATCCGCGGAGCGAGCCGGGACTCGGCACCGTTCGGCTTATCGGCTTTGCCGAGATTGTCCTCAGTGTATAGCGGTGGTGATCTCCCAGGACAGCATGGTGCAATTCGTCGCAAGTGTTGGCGGCCAGGTTACCTATTGGAATCACCTCAACTTTTAGGCCAGCTTGAAGAAAACCGGGTCGACTGCACGAAAGGCATTCAAGAGTTAGTCGGTTCGTCAAAAGTCGATTCGATTTCCAACATTATTCGGACCGTTCTTGCGGCACAGATTGTGAGACCTACTGGATTGGCAGACGGTGGGGAGCCGTCATCACAAAAGCGCGATGGTGATCTCGTGTACCGGCAAAAGGTCGTCTCGTGCCGAGGTGCTCGGACGGGCGGGACCAAGGCGACTGCGGTTTCCGGCTAGTGTAAACCGGGCGCTCCGTTCGGATTTTCAGGTTGAATGAGACAGAGTCTTCGGTTGGACAGTCGCCGCTACCGAAGATCGGCCTGATCGACAAAATCGAAAGGATTAAGCTTGACGGATAAACTTTCAGCCGACGAATGGGAATAAGAAATGGTGGCAAAAGATCTGGCAATAGAAGAAGCCCGAGAACTACGAGGAATGCTGGACGGAACTAGATGTGGTGCAGAAATAATGGGCAAGATATTCGCCGAAATTTCCAGAAGAATTGCGGAAAGTGGATAGCACGAATAAAAGCGACCATCTAGGATCCCCCGTCGATCAGACAGCTTTGTTCGGCTGTTCAGCGGATGGATTCGTCGGCATGGGCCAATGGATATGGTATGAAGAAGTTTAGGACGATCTAAGGTCGTGCTTTTAGACCCCGTACCCCCATTTTATAATGCCGTTCAGGCAACCTAATCGAGGTGCTTTTACTATGAGGCAAGAACAAAGAGAGGCTGTGGTGGATCTTCTTCTTCTTGGCATGTTTGCCGATGCTCCCCTCAGAGTCAGCGAAGATCAGAAACTACTCTCCGTTATCGAAGAGATCGGCTGGGAGTCTTATCAAGCTCCCGATCTCTATCTCCAATCTGCGATCGCCAAAGCCCGTGACGCCATGGACACGGAAGGTGGCATCAAGCACCGGCTGGAGAAGATCGACCAGGAACTGAACGACAACGGTCTACGACAGCGAGCGTTGGATTATCTCACTCAGTTTCTAGGTGTTGACGGGGCCGTCGACGCGGAAGAAACGAAGTTTCTGGATCTTGCCAAGGCAGCGTTGAAGACAGGATAGGGCTGCGCACCGGGCACCGGGCTTCCCTTGGCCGGGCAGCGGCTCATGCGCGCTAACATAAGGAAGCGGGGCGAATGGACGACGCGGCGAAAGCGCGAACGGGCGAGGCGATCTGTCGGCGTGATCTGCCCATTACGGCAGGGCGAAAACCTCGGCGCTTCGGTCTGCACTATACGACTTTGCATTTCCAGGTTAAGCAAGGGGAACATTTCTGAGCCCCCTCCGACCCACATTGGAAGCCGATAGCCATGTTTGTGTATTACCGAATCGAGCCACGCCGATATGGCAATTATCGGCGAGTAACGCATGGCTCAAACCCGGCACATGGGGAAGCGTAAACAAAGGGCGAATCGACCAAAAGTGCGGAGGTTTTCGCCCTACCGAACTATGTTCCCTTTCTTGCGGAACTGGATCTCTGCTGCTGAAGTTGACGCGCATGCGCAGCGGCGGGACAGATTCGCCGCGGCAGCTCTGTGGAAAAATGCTTTCCTCGTGCTAGGACGCGCCGTGGCCTGAGAAGGAAGTCGGCTCGACCGTTCGTTGGATCCCGCTCATTGATTGCTCTCGCTGTTCAGAATGTTTCGGCGGGCGAACCGGTCGTTGCTCTGGCGGCGCAGAATCACAAAGGTATTGTTGTCGCCGTACATCGCCCAGGGACCCGAAGAAACCTCTTTGAATTCGACGAAGCGCCAATCGCAAGCGTCTCTGCTACCCAGTCCCAGGTAGTCCCGAACGGCCGGAGAAACGTCGAGTCCGGCGCCAAGATTCAGGTTCGGACGCGGGCGCTCATTGCCAAAGACGTACTGCCAGTGATCCGTGCGGAACGGGCCGCAATCTTCCCACTGGGCATAGCAGACACGTCCGTTGTGCCGAATGGCGATCCAACGGCTTTTTAGCACCGTCTGTCCATCACGAACAAAAGATTGTTTGAACCAAGGAATGATTTGGGCGGCTTCCGGTTTGGTATGGCCACCTTCGACGTCGTTATAGGGCAACGCCACGTAAAACGGATTCTGGCGCGGAACGAAATTAACCGGGATGTAATTGCGCCGACCGGCCGGATCCGGGTTATCGTATCCGCCGTAGCTGCCGCTCCAATACTTGTCCCAAGAACTCTTGTCGTTAGGGACCGGGTTATTGCCAGAGGGCCGTTCGCCGACCCAGAAAATTGTGGTTACGATATTCGTTTTCCAGGGGTATCGTCCCCCACCGATTGCGAGGCCGTTGCTGCGGCCCATCAATGAAGGACCGGTCTGATAGCGGGGCCCATCTCCGGTGAAAGTTGTCTTAGTCGGCGACATGATGACCTTTGGCTCAACTTTGAGCAGCGCGTTCTCGCGCAGCTTCATCGCGTATTTCGCGAAATCAGTACTACTCTCGTACTGAGTTTGAGCAAAGGCAGCACCACCAAACAATAAAGAAGCCGTCGCCAATAAAGGGATAAGTGACCGCATGCTGGTTAAGTATCTTCCTTTTACTGGCACTCGATAGGAAAGAGCAAGAGATTTCTGCATTTTTACAGCTCAAATCTGCGTCTTTCCGAGATTTTCAGACAATTACGGCTAAAACGCGCCCTACTTTAGCGCGTTTAGGACAATTTCAATAACTTTCAGTATCGAAATAATACGGAATCACGGCAGTAATTGGTTTCGTCGATTTCGGGATAGTCCAAAGTAAAGTGCAGCCCGCGGCTCTCTTTCCGAGATAGCGCGGAATCGACGATTAGACTTGCTACGGTGCAAAGGTTGCGCAGCTCGAGCAGATCGGTGGTTAAATTAAAGTCCCAATAAAAATCCTGGATTTCCCGCTGCAAGTTCCGCAGCCGCGTGCTCGCCCGCTGAAGACGTTTACTAGTGCGAACAATACCGACGTAGTCCCACATCAGCCGGCGGATCTCGTCCCAGTTATGATAGATTACCACGAGCTCATCCACATCTTGCGCATGACCGGGTCGCCACTCCGGGAGCTGCACCTGCTGATGATATTTGGAGTATTTTGGCCGCAAGAGCGCGGCGGCGCAGCGCTTGGCCAGGACCACCGCTTCCAGGAGCGAATTGCTCGCCAGCCGATTGGCTCCGTGCAAACCGGTGCAAGCCACTTCGCCGACGGCAAAAAGCCCCCGCAAAGTCGTGGCGCCATCAATATCTGTACGAACACCTCCACATTGATAATGAGCGGCGGGAACGATCGGAATCGGCTGGATTGTGATATCAATCCCGAGACCCAAACAGGTCTTATAAATGTGAGGAAAACGCTCCTTAATGAAGTCTGCCGCTTTCCGAGTGATATCGAGATACATGCAGGGCGCACCGGTACGCTTCATTTCTGCATCGATGGCCCGAGCGACAATGTCGCGGGGCGCCAGAGCCCCCAGGCGATGATACTTGGTCATGAATTCACGACCATTCGCATCAACTAGGATACCGCCCTCGCCTCGGACCGCTTCGGTGATGAGAAACGACCTGGCCTCCGGATGAAAAAGGCAGGTCGGATGAAACTGAATGAATTCCATGTTGGCGATCGCCGCTCCCGCTCGCCATGCCATCGCGATGCCGTCGCCGGTGGCGATGTTTGGGTTGGTCGTGTACAGATAGACCTTGCCGCAGCCACCGGTAGCGAGAATCACGCGATCGCTCCGCAACCATTTTACGGCACCCGCTTCTTCATCCAAGATGTAGACGCCAACCACTCTATCTTCCGTGGTGAAACCTAGCTTCCCCGTCGTGATGAGATCGACGGCCATATGGTTTGGGAGCACGGTGACGTTGGCCGTTGCCCCTACCGCCGCAAGCAAGCGCTGCTCGATTTCACGGCCGGTCGTGTCGTGGTAATGGAGGACTCTACGCTTTGAGTGCCCGCCTTCTCTGGTTAAATCGAGTTCTCGGTGGCCGTCCTCCAGGACCCGTTCATCGAAATTCACGCCCCACTTGATCAGGTCCTGGATCGCTGCTGGGCCTTCCGTGACGATCGTCCGCACGACCTGTTCGTTGCACAAACCAGCGCCGGCGATGAGAGTGTCTTTCAGGTGCAAGTCGAAGGAATCTTCCGCACTCGTTACCGCAGCGACGCCGCCTTGCGCCCAAGCCGTACTCGATTCCCCCACCGATCGTTTCGTCACCAGTGCCACAGAGCCATACTGCGCGACGTTCAGGGCCAGGCTTAACCCGGCGATCCCGCTGCCGATGATGACAAAATCGAACTGGTTCATTCCACGAGGCGGTTATCAATGAGCCGAGTTTTTCCAAAAAGGACGGCGGCGGCGAGCAACACAGGCGGCCGCAACTCGGAGGCGGTCTGCAGGTTCACTGGATCGACCGCGACGACGTAATCTACTTTGGCCAGTGGGGTGAGTTGGATTTGGGTTCGCATCCAATCTACCACCCCGGCGACTGAACCCCGGCCTTCGCGCACTTTCTTTTCTGCGCGTTGTAAGACCTGTTGAATGACAGGGGCTTGCTCACGTTCTTCCGCGCTAAGATAAATATTACGTGAACTCATCGCTAAGCCGTCGGGCTCGCGGACTGTCGGATGCGCTTCCAGCCGGATGGGAAAATTCAGATCGCGGACCATCCGCTTGATGATGGCGAATTGCTGGAAATCCTTGGCTCCAAAAATCGCGATATCGGGGCGGAACAGATTGAACAACTTCGCCACGACCGTACACACACCAGAAAAATGGCCGGGGCGCGACGCCCCGCACATCACCCGAGAGAGAGAGTTTTCAACGATCTCGATCGATCGGTCCGGATAATACATATCTGGGGCGCCCGGGGCAAAGACCAAGTCGCAGCCGTTCTGTTTAAGCAAGGCCGAATCTTGCTCAAACGACCGAGGATACCGCCCAAAGTCTTCGGAAGGCCCGAACTGTATCGGATTCACAAAAATACTGGCCGCCGTTGTACCAGTGCCGCGCGCCAGTCTTCTTGCTCGCCGGACCAGCGCGAGATGCCCTTCATGGAGGGCGCCCATTGTCGGAACTAAGATCAGCGGGCGTGGCACTTGAGAAACAACCTGCTGCAGCTTCGCCGGGTCGGTGACTATACGCATTGCTAAGACAGAATTTAGAAACTAGAGCTGGAAGCTAGAACGAAAACGTGGTGTCTGCGAGCGTGATCGCGAAGCGGCCAACTATGATCTGCAATCTGGAATTTCTAACCCGCAACTTCTACCCTTCCATCACCTGCAAAAGTCCCCGTAAGGGAATTGCCGTCCATTTCGGTCTATTGTTCAGCTCGTAGCGCAATTCGTACATCGCTTTCAGCATGGAGTAGCTTCGGAGCAAAGCACGCAAGTCACCTCGATCGAAAGGAACAAAGACGGCATTAGCAGCAGCCTCCAGATAAGCACCAAGAAAGACCTGCCCGGCTCGAGTCGCCCAGAGATCAGCAAACGCGCCTAACGTCGGGCGATCTTCCGGACGAACCGTTCGTGATTCGAATAAACTGTAGTGCGCAGCATAGTGGAAAGAGCGAAGCATGCCTGAGACGTCTACCATTGCCGATCGCTTCAGTCTGCGCTCTCCGAGCGGGCGAGCTGGCTCGCCTTCAAAGTCGAGAATCACGTAATCTTTCCCGGTGAACAGAATCTGCCCGAGATGATAGTCGCCGTGAACTCGGATCTTATGCACGTGAATTGTATCGTGCAGTAGATACTCGTGCGAACTCATCAACTTGTCGCTGATCGACAGTACCTGGTCCGCCAGCGGTCGCGGGTATTCGTCTAAGCCGTTCAGGTTCCTTCCAAGTAAAGCCATCGTCACCTTCGATTCGCTGCGGATTGATTGGTACACCGATCGCTGGTGTTGCAGCGTGAACGGCTCCGGACGAAAGTCGGGCGAGTCCGCATCGGCGGCCAGTGCCAAGTGCATTTCCGCTGTTCGTTGGCCGAGGAGGCGGACCGTTTCAAGGTGCACACCTTCAATTACCGTGAGCAACTGCTCAGGAATCTGATCCCAAAGCCCAAGCTTAGGTGGCTCCGGCAGGGTCGGATCACCAAGCACGCGATCAAAATAACGGTCGACCGCCGCGAGCGTTTGAGTCCAGCCTTCCTGTTCGTTATTGGTAAATGCCTGTGCCATCGCCAACGCAGCCGGATCCTGACCGCGGGCGATATACTCCATATCGCCCAGATAGCTCGGTACGTGGGCAAAGCCGCAGCGCTCACTCAACTGCTTGGTGACTTCCAGATCCGGATTTAAGCCTTCGTCCAATTTTCGGAATAGCTTCAGGAAAATCTGTTCGCCGTAAATGATTGAGCTATTGCTCTGCTCCACCTTCAAAGTCTTCGAGATTTCCGGCAGTCCATTATCGGCCATCTCCAGCAATCGTTTAGAACGGCTTGGGCTAAGTTTCCCGATTCGCCCGGTGAGTGATCCACCCGCAACAATCGAGTGCAAAAGCGCGTGCTGGAAACTAGTCGAGGCCACCGCGTCGACCAGCAAATCGCCTTCTGCTCCAACTTTGGCTATGACGGCGCCCGGATATTCGACTTCGATTGAGCGGGCCTCGTCTCCGGACACCAACTTGACCGGTAATGCGTAGAGATCACGCGCTCCTTCCGAAAAATTCACGGCGACCAGAAGGAATTGGGTTGAATCGCCTCCACCCAACTCCACTAAGTCAGCCAACGCCGTACTAACGATGCTGCGCGACTTGCTGCGATACCATCGGCACCCGCGCATATAATGGATTAGATCCCGTTCAAGAAATTTCGTGCCGGCGGGCGAATACCACCAAGCCGGGCTGCCATCGTAAGCGATTGTCGGAAGATATTTTTCGCCGTCGGAAACGCTCCCCGCCTCCGGCGGGGTTAACAACAGCCAATAGAATGTGGTCGGACCCAGAGTGATGGGGTAGAGCGTGTCCCGAATCACCGGAAACCGGCCATGGCCGAATGCGTCTTCGGGAGTCCAGCCCACCCACGGTTGGAGATCCAACTCAACCGCTTGGGTAAAACGCGCCAAATTGATCACAACCAAGATTGTTTGTGTCTCATAGGTGCGGGTGAAAGCCAGCACCTTGTTATTCGAAGGGAACAGCATCCGAAAATCACCATGACCGAACGCCGGAAACCGTTTGCGCATGGCGATGATCCGACGCATCCACCAAAGAAACGAGGAGAGATTGGTCTCCTGCACTTCCACGTTCACTGCCTCATAGTGGAATTCGGGATCGATGTTGACCGGTAAAAACAGGGAATGCGGATTAGCTCGGGAAAAGCCCGCGTTCTTATCTGCGCTCCATTGCATTGGCGTACGCACGCCGTTGCGGTCGCCGAGATAGATATTATCGCCCATCCCGATCTCGTCACCGTAGTACAGGATCGGGCTTCCGGGCATCGAAAAGAGGATCGCGTGAATCAGCTCAAGCTTACGTCGGTTGTTGTTCAAGAGCGGAGCAAGCCGCCGGCGAATACCAAGATTGATGCGAGCGCGGGGATCGCGGGCGTAAACGCGATACATGTAGTCGCGCTCTTCTTCCGTCACCATCTCAAGGGTTAGCTCATCGTGATTACGCAAGAAAATCGCCCATTGGCAATTTTCCGGGATATCTGGCGTTTGGTCGAGGATATCCACGAGCGGGTAGCGATCCTCCATGTGCAGCGACATATAAATCCGCGGCATGATCGGAAAGTTGAACGCCATGTGACATTCGTTTCCTGTCCCGAAGTAAGCGACCGCGTCGTCGGGCCACTGATTGGCTTCCGCCAAGAGCATTCGGTCGACATATTTGGCATCGATGTGAGCTCGGACCTTCTGGAGATATTCGTGAGTCTCCGGCAGATTCTCACAACTCGTTCCTTCGCGTTCGTAGAGATAGGGCACCGCGTCGAGTCGAAGTCCATCCACCCCCATATCGAGCCAAAAATCCACGACCTTGTACATCGCGGAACAGACTTCCGGGTTATCATAGTTCAGGTCCGGCTGGTGCGAATAGAAGCGATGCCAGAAATACAACTTGGTGACCGGGTCGTAGGTCCAGTTACTCAGCTCAGTGTCCTTGAAGATGATTCGCGCATCCTGATACTTATTCGGATCATCCGACCAAACGTAATAATCGCGCCACGGGTCTCCCGCTACCGCTCGTCGTGATCGTTGAAACCAAATGTGCTGATCGCTGGTATGGTTCAACACCAATTCAGTGATCACCTTGAGCCCGGCTTCATGTGCGGCCTCGAGGAATTGTCGAAAATCATCCAGGGTTCCATACGAGGGATGCACGTTATAGTAGTCCGCTATGTCATAACCGTCATCGCGGAGTGGCGAGGGATAGAACGGTAGCAGCCAGATCACGGTGACGCCGAGGTTTCGCAAGTAATCGAGTTTACTGAGCAACCCCTGAAAGTCTCCGATGCCATCATTATTGGCATCACAAAAGGTCTTGATATGGAGCTGGTAAATTATCGCGCCTTTAAACCAATTCGAGCTAGCTGGTTTGGCGACAGCCTGTGTTTCGCTGGTCGGAATCTGCATACGAAGTCAAGAATGAGCAGTAGAGCGGTGATCGATCCGAGGTGGCGGCGCAATGCTATGGGGATAAAAACATCGTCTGCTATGCGCCTCCTTCGGGGGGTGTAGAAGTGGGTCAAGCTTAGCCGGAAATTCAAGGGACACTGCCGAAATTTTGCAGCGCGTCGCGCTGCGAGTTCAAGTTAGAGAATAATTGGTAGTTCGTGAACGGCCCGACTGCGAATCCGCTGCGGCAGATCGCGCCGCGCTCCAAGACATACCTGTTCGGAGATTTCGGGCGAGCCGTCGCCGGCGAAGGCGGCTCGTTCAACGGGCCAGCCATTTTATCGCTAAAAACAGTGTGTGCCATGTCGCTCCATTCCTAAATCCGACGCGCTGCTACGGAAACAGACCGCGGACCTTTTTCGCTTGCACCACCTTCTCCACCCCAATTGCTAAAGCGGCAATCCGATGCGGGATCCTTTCTTCTTTGGCCCGTTTGATTACCGCCCCAAAGGATTGTTCCAAAACCCGGAAAAGGCGATCCATTACTTCGGTTTCGTTCCAGAAAAAACTCTGCAGGCTTTGAACCCATTCAAAATACGACACTATCACGCCGCCGGCATTACAGAGAATGTCGGGAAGTACGAATATTTCGTTCCAGCGTTGGAATAGCACCTTGTCAGCATCAACGGTGGTTGGACCGTTCGCAGCCTCGGCCAGAATTCGGCATTCGATCTTGGCGGCATTGTTTCGATTAATGACGCCGCTGACGGCGGCCGGGATCAGTACGTCGCACGGAGTGGTAAGTAATTCGTTAACCGGGATTGGGTCTGCGCCGGAAAATCCGGCCAATGCACCGTATTTCTCCACGTGCCTGTCAACCGCTTTGATGTCGATGCCGTCATCGTTGCGGTAAGCCCCCGAGATGTCACTGATCGCGATCACATGCATGCCATTCTTAAATGCGAGACCGCGGGCGGCGACCGCTCCGACGTTCCCATAGCCTTGGATTACCGCCGTTCCGCCGGACAGCTTCAGCTTTAACTGGTGGGCAGCACGCTCAATCAAATAGACCGTTCCCCGCCCGGTCGACTCGCGACGCCCATAGGTCCCCCCGACGCTGACCGGTTTTCCCGTTACAATTCCCGGCACTGCGTACCCTTGATGGGCGGAGTAGGTATCCATGAACCAAGACATGATCTGTTCATTTGTCCCCATATCAGGACCCATAATGTCGGTGTGAGGCCCGATAAACGGAATCATCTCCTGCATGTAGCGCCTGGATAGTCGTTCCATTTCGCCCGCGGACAGCTTTCGTGGATCGCAATCAATTCCACCCTTGGCGCCGCCGTACGGGAGACCGCTTAAAGCGCATTTCCAGCTCATCCACATTGATAGAGCCGCGACTTCTCCCAGGGTTACTCCGGGTGCAAACCGGGTACCTCCTTTGGTCGGCCCCATCGACAGGTGATGTTGTACCCGGTAGCCCTGGAATACTTTGGTCGAGCCATCATCCATTCGGACTGGGACGGCCACAGCGACCGATCGTTTGGGATACATCAAGCGTTCGCGGAGATTATCCGGGATCTGTAAATAATCCGCGATCAAGTAAAATTGATCACAAGCCATTTCGAACGTTGGGTCGCTGTAAATTTGCTGCATAGAGGGCCGGATACGACCAGGGCTGCACTGCCGGCGGCCCTTTTGCGATTCAGGCGAGGCGTTGAGGTCTGAGGAACCGAGAATTCACTGTTCGTAGAATGTCTCGCATTTTCGTAATCCGCAACCCCGGAAGCAGCGGAGGAAACGCCGTCAGCGCCGGCAACGCTGGGAGCGCCTAAGAGGTGAACAGTGATTGGTGAGAAGGGGTGTGGTGGCGTGTGCGTGGTCAAGACATCGGTAACACTTTAGGTTCAAGACATAGGTAACACCTCAGGGTTACTAATCACCTCTCACTTCTCACCTCTCACAGCGTTTCCTGCGTTCTTAAGGGCTATCGGCTATTGGCTATTGGCATTTTCACTGTATAAGACTCCAGATGGTTGGGAATGACCGGCCCGCAGGCACAACACGGTGGTATGAGGTTTTCGATACCCAAGGGTATGCGAGACCTCAGTATGACGCGCTTCTGGCCAAACTAGAAAGCTACCCTCCATCCTATCTCCACGAGCTGGAACAGCGTCTCCATGCCAGTCTGCGGGAGCTCGGCATTACCTTTGGAAGCTTTCACATTGATCGAGCGAATACCTGGTTCTCTGATTTGCTGCCGCACCTTTTTCTGCCGGAAGAATGGGAGTTAATTACCCGAGGATTCCAGCAAAGGGTACGGGCGTTCGAGCTTCTTCTACAGGATGTTTACGGCAAGAGGGAAGTTTTGCGGGAAGGCATCCTGCCCATACCTCTCATTCTTGGCAGCCCCCAGTTTCAGCGGAGCGCGGTTGGGCTGCAACCGACCAATGGACACTACCTGCATTTAAATGGGATCTGTCTTTATCGGGATGGGGACGGGCGACTTACGGTAAAACATCATTATTTCGGCCATCCTTCCGGGATTTCGTATATGATGCAGGACCGGCGGCTTCTCGCACGGGTGGTTCCGGACCTGTTTGAACATCTTCCGATTGAACCGATGGCAGACGTTCCGACCGAAATTTTGCTGCGGCTGCGCAGCATGGCGCGAACGACCGATCCTTCCGTAGTCCTGCTAAGCCCTGGAACGGCCAGCGCGGTTTACTCCGAGCACAGCTTTCTGGCTCGTCGCATGGGGATACCGTTGGTCCAGGGTGGAGATTTGCTGGTATTGAACGATTCACTGTTCCTTAAGACGGTTTCCGGCCTGGAGAGAATCGATGTGATCTATTCCCGAGTAGCTGATCCTTGGCTCGACCCACTGGTCTTCAAATCCGACAGTCGAATCGGCGTCCCTGGGCTCATCCATTGCGTGCGAAAGGGTACCGTCGCGTTGGTCAACCCGGTCGGGTCTCAGTTCGCGGACGATCGCAGCCTTTTGCATTTCTCGAGCACCATCATTCGCTATTACCTCGGTGAATGGCCAATCTTACCAACAATCCAGACCTATTGGCTCGGCGACCTGGATCAATGCGAGCTGGTGCTCGAACAGCCCGAATCGTTCCAAATTCGAACTCTCACCGGCGAACGATTTTTCACCATCCACGATTTGGAGAGCGGCCTGGAGGAGCTTCGCAATATCGTCAGAAAAACGCCTCACCTGTTTGTGGCGCAACCGAGAGAGGATGCCGCGAAAACTATTAGCTTGGTCAAGCACCGGCAGGTAGAACGCCTGCAAGATCACATTGTTTATGGGATGCGAAATGGCGATAAGCTGGAGCTGTTTCCCGGAGCGTTGACCCGCCTCTCAGCAAAACCGGAAGGACGAACCGAATCTGAATTCGGCGGAGGCGGAAAAGATACCTGGGTGCTGCGCTCGCCAAGCGAGCCGAAATCCGTTCCGCCCAATTTTCATCCTGCTCAGGTCCTCTTATCGCGGCGCGTAACCAGCCGCGTGGCTGAAGCGTTTTACTGGCTCGGCCGCTATCTCGAACGATCGCAAGAAGTGGCGCGGATGATCCAATTTGTCGAAACGGTCGAGATGGAAGAGCTCAACGCGATTGAACGGAAACTGTATCGACCGATCTGGAATCGCTTGCTGCCGCCGCTCGATAGCCCTGGCAAACGCGGCCGACGCGGTATAAGCAACGTCCGGGAGCGGTATCGGCTTGTTCTCGAGCCCGACCAGCCTGGTTCGATCGCCTCCATGATTCGCATGAGTGCGGCCAATGCGAATTCTCTCCGGGAAGCAATCAGTCCGGAGGCGTGGTCCGTGCTTTCCGAGTTGCAAAGCCGTTTCGAAAGCAAACGCATACAACCCCGGATCAGCGATACCGACGCCCGCCGTGTGACCAGACGATTGGCCCAATCGGTATTCACGCTGGTGCCGCAGTTCATTGCGATCGCTCAGCAGACGATGCTGGCGGATGACGGCTGGCGTTTCTGCGAATTAGGACTCTACCTTGAGCGGGCGGTTGGCACGGCAAACGCCACCTACGTGGTAGCGCAATCCATCCAACAGAGGGCTGGGACACGCCAGGGATTGGATATTGAACTCTCCGCCTTTCTTCGTCTGCTCGCCTGTCGCGACGCGTATCGACGTATTTATCAAGCTCGATCGGAGCCCGCGTCCGTCTTTGGATTTCTCTGGCAAAATTCGGAGATGCCGCGCTCGGTGATGTTTTGCCTCCAGCATTGCGCGAAGCTCCTTGGTGCCTCGCTACCTGCCGCTTCCGCCAATGCCGAATCGGGATTGACCTATTTGCACGGAATCATTCAGCAGGTTCGCCGGCTCGATTGGTATGCGTTTTTCGTGTCGGAGGTTGAAGACACGGAACAGGTGGTACAAAGCGATCAGCTAGTGGCTCTCATTGGTGACCTGCTCGATCGAATACAAGAGCTGCACCATGTGATCACGGACCATTTGCTGAGTCATCAAAGCATCATCTCCGAACCAGAACCGACGTTGTTTTAGAGTCGCCGGGGATGGGCGTCCATATAGGTCGCATAAGTCATATAGGTCTTATGGGTCGTATAAGGCTCATTAGCTCGATCGAATGGTGGATTTGTCATCTGCCATTTGTTATTTGTCATTGTCCCCTCAATGAGCCTACCTGAGCAAACCCTGGCGTTTTGTCGCCGATCCCTCGCTGAACGCGATCAGTTCTGGAGAGAACAGTCCGAACGCGTTTTTTGGCACAAACCCTTCCATCAAGTCTGTGACTTTAGTCGGCCCCCCTTCGCTCGCTGGTTTGTCGGCGGAGAAACCAATCTTTGCTACAATGCGATCGACCGGCATCTGGCGGAACACGGAGATCACGCTGCTCTGCACTTCATTTCCACTGAAATCGACACGCAGCGTTCTTTTACCTATCGGCAACTGGCCGAGGAAGTCACCGCATTCGCGGCTGTGCTGCGGTCGCTCGGTCTGAAACGCGGCGATCGAGCTATCATCTACTTGCCGATGATTCCCGAAGCCCTGTTTTCCATGTTAGCATGCGCTCGCATTGGGGTTATCCATTCCGTCGTTTTTGCCGGCTTCGCACCCGCCAGCCTGGCCACCCGCATCGATGACGCCGAAGCGAGCATATTGATTACGGCCGACGCCGGCTTACGCGGCGGTAAGCTCATCCCGCTCAAGCGTCTGGCCGACGAGGCGGTCGCTCTCGCTTTACGTCCGCCGCAACATGTCCTCGTCTGCCCGCGCGGCCTTGATCCCAATATGCCGTCTGATCCACGCCGCGATCGAGATTACGCGACATTACGGGAAGAGCATCTGAATGACCAAGTCCCGGTGGAATGGCTCGAGAGCTCGGAGACGTGCTATCTGCTATACACCTCTGGTACGACCGCCAAACCAAAGGGAATCCAGCGTGATACCGGTGGCCACGCGGTGGCTCTTGCTCTGGCCATGCAAAACATCTTCTCCGGAAATCCCGGTGAAACGATGTTCACGGCCGCCGACGTAGGCTGGGCGGTTGGCCACTCCTTTGGGGTGTACGGACCCCTGATTCACGGAATGGCAACGATCATCTACGAAGGATTGCCGATTCGGCCGGACGGCGGAATTTGGTGGAAAATCGTGGAGCAGTTCCAAGCCACGGTCATGTTCACGTCGCCCACCGCCATTCGCACCCTCAAAAAACAGGATCCGGCTTATCTCACGAAGTATGACACCAGCTCATTGCGCTATCTCTTTCTTGCTGGTGAACCGTTGGATGAACCAACCTGGCGCTGGATTCACGAGGCGCTAGGGACTCCGGTAGTCGATAACTATTGGCAGACGGAAACTGGATGGCCGATCCTCGCGCTGTTGCCGCGAATCGAGGAACCCAAAATCAGGCCGGGCTCGCCCGGAATTGCGATGCCCGGCTATGACGCTCGCATCGTCGACCCAAGATCGGGCAAAAGACTGCCAGCAAATGAAAAGGGCGTTCTGGCACTGGGTCTTCCTTTGCCGCCGGGGTGCATGCCAACAGTTTGGAAAAATGACGAAGCATTTGCTGGGCACTACTGCAACCAATTTACCGCAGAGCAGCTCTATTCCACGTTCGATTATGCAATCCAGGACGAAGATGGTTACTTCTTCATTCTGGGTCGTTCCGACGATGTCATCAATGTCTCCGGGCACCGTCTGGGGACTCGCGAGATCGAAGAAACAATCTGTTCTCATCCGGCGGTCGCGGAAGCTGCGGCGGTTGGGGCCAAGGATGAGTTGCGTGGCCAGGCGGTTCATTGCTTCGTCGTAGTCAAACAGGCCGAGGCCTTCGAGCCCGAAGCGAAACAGAGCCAGTTACAAAAAGAAATCGAATCTACGGTGGTATCAAGACTCGGGTCTTTTGCCCGGCCAGCTGCCGTTTACCTGATTCGGGCGCTACCCAAAACCAGATCGGGCAAAGTTCTACGACGCGCAATTCTAGCCGCGACAGAGGGCCGCGACACCGGCGACTTGACCACCCTGGAAGATCCGATCGCACTCGACTCAATTCGGGAATTGATAGCCAGAATACAGGAGTCAGGAGACAAGGGGCCGTAGCGTAGCAGCGTTTGGGCTTGGCGGAGTCGTGTTTCGCCCTACCCTCCTCCAGCATCGGCGCCAGCCGTTTCCCGCAGAGGACCGGCGTAGGCAAGCGGCTACTCTGCTTTGATCAAACGATACAATTTCACTCCCGCGGGAACTCGGGGCAGGCTTCGGCTGCCGATGTATTCGCAAAAGAAGTCCGTCGGAGCACCCGTCGTCCCAAGTACTGCGAACGCCTCGGTAGTCAAGATCTCTCCTTTCTGGGTAACTGATTGCAGCCACCCTGCGAGATCGACATTTCTGCCGATGAAGGCGATCTGGCGGATCAGAGGATTAAACATCGAGAAGACCGGACCAGCGTGGAGCGTAATGCTGATACCAAGATCTGCCGGCAAACCGTACTGCAGCCATTCCGCAGCACCTCCAGGCGGAGCTTCGAGGCTTTCTCGCAGGTGCAGCGCGACGCGACCGGCTTGGTCGACCTCTTCAAATATGATAGAAAAGCCGTTTCCCCACGCGTTCACCGCCATTGGGGCGTCTCGAGTAGAATTAAGCAGACGCGCCGCTGCTCCCAGGAAATATTCGTGAAAGAGTGGCAATTGCTCTTCGGTCAAATTTTCGAATCCTACTACGTTGCCAACGAGAATCGCTCTGAAGTCCTGTTGGACATTGCTATCGGTACCGGCCGCCGGGTCCGGATGAATGGCCGGTTCTGTTGTTATCTCTTGGATCGGGCCTTGATCGCGTAACAAGGAATCAACTCGGATGATTTCCAGTTTGGGCTTCGTTTGACCCAATGGCTTATGGAAATCGCGATTCCAAAACTCGATGAAACTTGCTGTGCCGCCCCTACCGAACCCGGGCTTTCCGTTCCATACCGCTAAGGCAACCAAATCGAGATTGAGCTGTTGAGCTTGCAGTAAGGCCCTACAACTTAATAAACGGCTGGCGTACCAATAGGCCACGGAGTTATCGGCCGGGTGATGCGAACTAGCCTCCTCTACGGATTTGGCCGAATCCAAAGCCGTTTGAAATCGTTCTCCCCAGTCGGCCCCGGCATAGTTTACGCTTCGTTCCTTGAATTCTGGCTGAGGTCCTGACAGCAGAATATGATAAGCTTGCCCTAGAGTCCTCATCTGCTCCAGAAACAAGATATCGGACCCGGCGGCCGCCGAAGAAAAACCGATTGCCGCTACAGATAGAGAAAGAGCTCGCTTGATTTCTGACGCTACCGCTGGTTGAAGCGCTGGAGGGAATCGTCTTTCCCGGGCCGGCGGATGCGGAGAATCAAGCATCAGACCCGCAAATACGAATACGACCGGGACAGCAAAGCAATCGTCCAGGCCGTGCACGTCTTGGCCGGCATGCTCAAGAATAATGCGGGCATGTCTTCGTGCCGAACAGCGTTCTCTAACGTCCAATCCGGCCAGAACCACATTTGCATAATGCTCGCGCGCTTTGTCAACATCTCCCAGGCAGAGATAGGCCTCGCCGAGGGTTGCGTCACGCCATCGATCATTTTCTTTAGCCTTTTTTGGCCCCTGGTAGAGTCGCAGAATTCCTCCGGCCAGCTTGTGAGCTGACGCGGTATCGCCCGCCAGCAGAGACAGACTAGCCCTGTTGATCGCCGGAAAAGGATTGTCGGGAGCAAGTTCTACTGCCTTTTGGTAAGCAGTTGTCGCCGCAGACAATGCATCCGTCGATCCGGTGCGCAGCCATGTCTCCTTGAAGGTCCGACCGAGCAGACTAACGGTGTCACAAGTTACATCACCCCGATTCAGCAGATCCGTTAAAACTGCCCGCGCCCTTCTGCTGTGGCCCATCTGAGCTAGCGCCCGAGCGTAAAGGTAGGGAAATCCGGGCTGGGCGGCAGCGTGGAACGGAACTGTCTCAAGGATCCGCAGCGCGCTCAACCCATCGCCTTCACTCAAAGCAACTTTGGCCCGTCTTTCCCATTCGGCTTCTGGCGGCCGTTTTGGCATGATCGGTAAGTCAGAGATTACTGCTTTCCGCCTCTGGCCGTCGAATCCAAATAACCCAGAAGATCAGATCCTTGTGGAATTATTTCGCCTTGGGTTCCTGAGCCGGGCTATCCACCGAAGCTGCGATTGTCGCGGAGCAAAAGAGGAAGGATCAGGCTACTTTGCTAACCGCCTACCCGTTACCGAAAGTGCCAATTTTCTTACAACTTCTCGCCGACCTTCCGTGTATTTACCCGAAAGAGACATCCATGCTGGCTCGAAATATCTTGTCGGTTCTGCCGGCCACTGCCTTTTTTCTTGCGTACTCCGCGGCAGCACAAACGAGCCCAACCGATTTGTTCACCAAAGTGGCCGAGCAATCGCGGCATTTGGCTGACACTGGGCAATGGGACGAAGCCAAGGCGGTTCTGGAAGAACAGCTAAGTAAAAAAGACGCCGTCGAGGTCGCGCGATTCAAAGCAGAGTTGGCGCACCTGGCAGCGGATCGGAATGCTTACTTTCACAAAGATGAAGCGCCGGTGCTGGCGGCATTACAAGAGGCTCGTTCCGCAGTGCAGGCCGATCAGGACAAACCCGCGCTGGCAATATTGGAAATGGCCGAGGGACGATTTACCTATTGGAAGGCGCTCGACCAAACCAAAGATTGGGGCCCGCCAACGGAGGATTTCGATCGAGCTCTTCAGACTTACAAGGAGCTAGGAGATGAAGTTGGACTGGGCGAAGCGATGTTCTATCGAGGGTTGGTTTACCAGATGCAAGAGCAGAATCAACGTGCACGTCAGATCTTCGAGCAAGCGCTTCCGCTGGCGCAACAGGGAAACAGTCCCCGGGCACTTTACTCCGCTCAGTTGACGCTCGCGAAATGGTACCTGGATGAGGATAAGACCGCGGAAGCAAAGAAACTCGCGGAACAAAGCCGGTCTGGCGCTGAAGCATTTGGAGATTCGAAGCGCAGGAAAGAAGCCGAGGATTTTCTGAAAGAGCACAGGTAGGAAATGGGATATCCAACGCCGAGCACAGGGTTCGGGAGCGATATCGGTGATCAGCAACCCGTAATCGGTAATCGGTAGTCAGTAATCAGTGAAGTAACCCGCGTTGCAGCGTTGGTGAAGGCAGAAACATACAACGTTCGGCGCTCGTCGTTCTTGGCCAACAGGCGTTATTCCTGAGAAGTGATCAGTGATCGGTGATTCGACAACTGGGAGCAATCACCACTCACCGATTACTGATCACCGATCACAGATCATTGGCGGTGAACGGCGCCAGAAAATCCCTGATCCACAAAGCGGATTTCAGCTACAATTGGTACTTGTGGATCTCAACCGTATACCGCCGGCTTAAGGGATCGAGAGAAATAGGTTGTAAAATGTAGCAATTCCCTAGGAGAAGCGAGAACCCTAACGTTAAGTTTGTCACACCGTGTCACACTTTTGGTGATGTTGGTCATTTTTTGATCGCTTGGTCAAACGCGTCCCAAGATTTGCGTAAGCTTTCGACCCCAGCCTTATACCTCGTCACTTCCTGGTCGGTCAGATGAAACTCTCTTCCTGAATCCTGGCGACAGGCTAAGGCTAAGTCGGCCACAGACCTTTGAAGATCCATGATTACGACTTTTTTTCCCTTGTTCAGCAAGTCCCGGATCGCTGGCATTTGTTGCATTTCTGATGTCAGATCCCGCGACTTGATGATTGAAGTCGATGATAAAGCGTCAAGGAAGTTCCCAAGTGCGGTTGTGACATCCGGGGATGCCAAAAGTTGCAACTCCCCGCTGTAAATCATCATAAGCTGATGCTGCGCCTGCTGGTACTCGTCGGACTTGGGCTCCGTTTGCGCCAGTACCCCCGCTGCATGACACAATTGGATATAGACCTCTAGCTTCTTCTCCCAGAATCGGCGGTGGTATTCCTCTTCCAGCGCTTTCGCCTGCTCTTTACTCGTTGTTTCGAACTGGCTTTGCTGAACTGCCAATTGCTTTTGCTGAATCTTTAACTGGTCCCCTTGCCGTTGAAGTGTCCTACACCCAACGACTACCGTACCTATCGCAATCCCTGATGCGATGACTTTCACCGGTAGGTCCCAGAATCTGGCTTCTCCCTCCCCCATCTTTGGTGCCATATGGTTGCGTCCATTACAGCCTCTTTCAGATTTGATCTCCAGACCAAAATGTTTAGGCCGATCCGCTGAGCCCGTGGGTTTCCGGCAGGGGCAAACGAGCTGTACAGGCATCCTAGCCCGTCGATTTTCGCAGCAAGTGATTGAGGATGGAGCCGGGAAAAGTCGCGACGAACTCTTCTCGGCTAATGCTGAATTTCTATTGCTGTGGCCCTCTTTTCTTGAGAGACCGATCTAAGAGACGCACTTCGCTCGCCGGGTATTCACAATTTTTTCTAGGTCTGAGCAGACGGGGTCCGTTTGGCTTGTTCCCGAATGCGAAAAGCAGCAGAATCGTACGTATGCCAGACGACGATTTAGTTAATCTGATACACCAAGTTGTAAACCACGAAGAGGAGCTAACCGAGCAGACGAAGGTTATCAAAAGGCTTACGGATCGGGTCGGGGTTTTAGAAACCGACATGCTGACTGTTATAGCCATGTTTCAAAAACTCCGGGGTTCCGCTCATGTTCGTCCAGGACTGGAGAAACAAGCGGAGGAATTCGACATATTGCTTAAAACGCTTCGCGAGCGCTACAAGATCCCCCAGCAGCCGGCGGCACCAGCTTAGAGCGTGCGAGCTCGGCGGTTTTCCTCCGCACCCGTAGCCCGAGTTCGTTTCCGGTGTTAAGGATCCGCTTCTGGCGTTGTTTACTGTGTGCGTTTCTGTCGGCGATTGCGCGAAGGGTGATCCTTATCCACCAGACCGAGAGCGTGGATGTCTGTGCCAACGTCGGCAATCATCCTGGCTTGGTGGCAG
>DATNNZ010000134.1:0-3315 GCA_035601575.1 Chthoniobacterales bacterium | reverse complement strand
TGGCTCCCGGCTGCGTAATTTATCAGCGCCAGCAAGGGCTGGGCGAAAACTGCCAGAAGCACAATCGCAAAACCCGCGCCGCTCCAAAACCGCCACATCTTCCTATGATTCGGCGGGGCAGATCCGGAGACGTTCCCTGTTCGGGCAGGAACGATGATTTCGCGAGCAGCAGCTTCGTTGGGTGAAGGGGGCATTTCCAAGGTGTTTCTCAGGCTGGGCCAGAGAGTAATTGCCGATCTTTGTCCGGGAAGCTTCCCTCGGCGAGCTACCCCGTCTGTAGATCCTCAGTACGTGTAGTTCAATCCGGCGAAATAGCGATTCCGCGAGTAGCCCCCTTGCGTTCCCCCTTGCGTTCCCCCTTGCGCTCCTGCCGAGCTCAGGCTGCTGTACTCGTAATCAACGTGCAACGCGAAATGTTTTTTGATCGTATATGTGAGGCCGAGAGTAAATTGCAAAGCATCCTGGGAGCCTGCCGATCCGGTTCCAGATGTCCCTTGGTTGTCACTATGATTATAATAAACTGCAGCCCTCGAGTTGATTCGCGAAGTCAGCCGGTACGTCGCGTTCAGGCCGGTTCGGAGCGTCGTGGCCCCCGCCGCGAGAGTCTGGCTGGGCTGTTCGACTCCATAGCTTGTTACCCAGGTTAGCGAATGGTTACTCCCCTGATAACCAAGTTTCACTTGAGCATAGGGGTTGATCGTGCTGCCGTCGTCTTTGAAAAAACGAAATGATGGACCCCCAAGCACATTAATCGTTAGGTGCTCGGTCAAATGATGATCGAGACCGGCGAGTGCAAAATGAATCGTCGCATCGCGCGGCGCCGTGTCGTAATCTATGACTTCGAAGCGATATTCTGCAGTCAGACTAGTGCGGCTTGTCAGGCTAAAATGAAGCGACTCGGCAAGCGTATTCTGGAACCGGTCCTGAGCTGCTCCGACCGCCGACGACGTCGTCGTCGTCGTCGTCGACGACGACTGCTCATACTTAATGCGCTCGAAGGTGTAGCTTGTTACAGTGGAAACTCGTGGTAGCCAATGATAGGTAACCGAAAAAATGTCGTTCGTGTCGAAGTGAGGAGCGCGCACGTTTTCCGGGCCAACATTGGATTGAAAATTGGGCTCTGTCTGGTAAGCTGCGTAAACGCTGGCGTAAAAGGAGAGCCGTGTCGAGAAGTTATGCGTAAGCGAGAAAGTGACGTTCACGTCTTTGTCGTCCGTCCCCACATCGAAAAACTGGGAAAAGCGTCCGACCGCAACCAGACGAAGTTCTGTCCGCTCCTTCTGGCGGTTATAAGAGAGGACAACGTTTTCTCTCGCGAAAAATGAGCTTTGGCCGCTTGAGCTCGTGGTAGCGGTAGCGTTGCTCCCGATAACGTGGTCGTCGTAGCCCATGTCCACGCCGGCTGTGATTTCAAGCGGAACCGTTCGACCTCCACTCGTGCTGGTCCCTTCTGACGAGCCGGCCGCGTATTGACCCATTGCTTCAGTGATTGGAGCCAGCAAAAAAGTCGCGAACAGCCACGCGAGCGGTACTGAATCAATGAGTCTGCGGGGCTGGTGAATTCGACATGGCAAAATCATGTTTGCAAGTCGCGCCCTGTCGGCACTTCAAATCAAAACAAGCTGCGCGAAATGTAGATCACGTCCCCGTCTTGGACATATTTTGGTTTCGTAAGCTCGCCGCGAATGGCTGGCCGAAGGTTAAGGGTCTCGGTGCGCTGTTCTCCGTTGATTATGCGAGTCAAATGAATATTGCTCAGGCTTCCATAGTCACTCACTCCACCCGCTTCCATAATCGCCTGGAACACAGTCGTCGGGCGATCAAAGGAGAGTTTGCCCGGTTTATTGGCAAATCCGGAGACGGTCACGCCTACCGCGCCGCTCTCCAATGTGACCACCAAGTCGCTGTTTTCAAGTTCGTCTTCATAGAGGCTGACGAGCTGATTTTGAAAATCGATAATCCTCTTGCCAGCAGCCGTCACTTCGCCGATGGACGGCAGGCTCACCTTGCCGTCTCTGCGAATTTTCTGCGTTTGATCCGAGACGGACTCGTCGGCATAAGAAACCTTGATTGTATCTCCGGGTGAGAGCCTTACAGTTGTCTTAGGCCCTGGCGGATTCGGCAAAGGCGGTAGCGAGGTCTGGCAGCCGCCGCACGCGAGCGCGGCAAAAACCAGCAAAGCGAAAAGGCAAGAAGACGAGCTCAACGCGCGTTTGCGGTAAGCTGTATCAGTACCCGGCAATTGTCGATCGTCCCACATCTGTCTCCTGTTCTGCGTCATGCAATCTTGTTTACTCTAACAAATTGTTGATAGGCAAGATAAATGCGACGGGGGGGTCGGCAATCAGGCTCAAGATGAGCGCGGCCATCTCGCCCGCTCTTTTGGGTTCTGCTCTCTCGATTGGAACAAAATCTTGTCCATGATCTGTCCTCCTCACCGACGCGGTCGATTGCTGCGCCTCTTCGACAACCGCTGACCATCGTTTGAAAGATTAAATAGCTCACCCAGGACGCGCGGACGCGATCGCTCTCCCCTGTGCGAAGGCAGATATCCAATTTGCAGCTTCATCGCAAGGAACTGCGCCTCCACCCCCGGAATTTTTGCGAGCGCTTCTTCATCCTGAAGATTCGAAATATTTCCGCCAAATGTTTTGATCGCGCGCGCGGCATTGGCGTAGGCTCGAACCTTGAATGGATTTTCGCCCTTCAGTTCCAACAACGTCGCGATCTGCTTTAAGACGCCGGCGATTTCCTCTTTAGTCATTACCAAAACCGTTAATCCAGATCGCCGCTTCGTCGACGTTTAAGCGACGCCGTCGGCCAATCGCTCTCCGATGGGCCACCGATTTAACTTTTTAACCGTTCACTTTGACAAGGTGCAAATCGCGGTTCAGCCGCGAGCCATGCGTCGCGCGACTGCCTTATAAGGTTTATTTAAGCGCTTGGGGTGAGCGGGCGGGTGTCACCTAGCGGCCACTCAAGGCGCGACCACGCTCCAGCCACCGGGCAGAGTGGGGCCGTACGTAGAGGCGGTGAAATCGTTGTTGTTAAGATACCATATCACCGTCTGCCGCGTATTGGAATTGAACAACAGGCAATCTGTATGACCATCGCCATTAAAATCCGCCACACCCGCCACGCTCCAGCCGCCGGGCAGAGTGGGGCCGTACGTAGAGGCGATGACAACGTTGTTGTTGAGATACCATATCACCGTCTGCCGCGTACTGGAATTGAACAGCAGGCAATCTGTATGACCATCGCCATTAAAATCGGCCGCACCCGCCACGCTCCAGCAACCGGGCAGAGTGGGGCCGT
>DATNNZ010000133.1:0-5128 GCA_035601575.1 Chthoniobacterales bacterium | reverse complement strand
GCGCCGGCTTTCGGGCACCAGCGCGATGCCCCGCGAGATCGCATCCTTTTCCTTGCGAATTTCAACCGGCTGGCCTTTCCAGAAAATCTGGCCCGCGGTCTTGGGAAAGCGGCCGAATAGGCTTTGCACGAACTCGCTTCGCCCCGCGCCGATCAGTCCGTAAAGCCCGATCACCTCGCCCGCCCGAACCCTTATAGAAATGTCCTGGAACCCTTTGCCGCTGAGGTTCTCTGTGCGGAGAATTTCGGCGCCAAAGGGAATCGTCTCTTTGTAATGCACTTGGTCGATCGCTCGGTTGATCATGCCGGTGATGAGCGCCTGCTCGTTGGTTTCAGCAACGCGCTGGGTCGACACCAACTGACCATCGCGCAGAATTGAGACCCGATCCGCAAGCTGGAACACTTCTTCCAGACGATGCGAAATATAGACAATGGTCACGCCCTTGGCTTTGAGTCGACGGATCAGCGCGAAAAGCTGTGCCGCCTCCTGCCGAGTTAGGTAGGCGGTCGGTTCGTCGAAGATGAGGAAGCGGGTACCGCGCGTCGCGGCACGGGCGGTCGCGACCAACTGTTGCTGACCGATCGTGAGGGAAGAGAGCAGTGCTCCGGCCGGCAGATTAAAGCCGATATCGTTGAGGATCTTCTGGGCGTCTCGCACCATCGTGCCGTGCTGGAGCAGCCCGTAACGCACTTTTTCGTCGCCGAGAAACAGGTTGGCGGCAACAGAGAGATGCGAACAAAGCACGACCTCCTGATGCACCGCATTGATACCGTGATCGATTGCTTCATGCGGTGTAGCGAGTGCAACCGGCCGGCCTTCCCAATAAACATCTCCGGCGGACCGCAGGTAGACGCCCGTGAGCAGCTTGATCAGCGTCGATTTTCCGGCGCCATTTTCGCCGACAATCGCGTGAACTTCTCCCGCCTCAAAGCTGAGGTTGACCGCCTTAAGCGCATGCGTGGCACCAAAGCGCTTGTCCAGTTGCTTGAGGACGAGAAGCGGCGCGGCGGTTTCCACCGCGCCTTTCGTGTTGTCACCGTCACCTTGGATCGCGTCCTGGTTCGTTGACGGCTGATTGGCCATGTTTCTACAGGGGGTTGGTAATCACCTAACCTACTTCACCTTGGGGAACAAGAGCTCGTGTTGACGAGGTTGGTCCATGTTTTCTTTGGTGATCAAATTCGCTCCCGTATCTACGTTCGCCGGAACCGTTTCTCCCTTCGATGCGGCAAGGGCAGTTTTGACGCCATCATAACCCATTCGATAGGGGTCCTGTACGACTAACGCCGCGATGGTGCCGTCTTTCAGGAATCCGATAAGCTTGTCGTCTGAGTCGAAGCCAATGAGTTTGATTTTATCGGCGGCCTTATTCTCGGCGATCGCTTGACCCGTACCCTGTGCCATGATCAGGTTCGAGGCGAAGACGCCACGCAAGTTAGGATTGGCGGTAATCAAGTCGGTCATGATGTTCAAGCCGGTTGTCGCCATGCCGTCGGCTACTTTGTCAGCGACGAGTTTCAAGCCCGGATATTTGGCTGCGATTTCCTCTTTAAACCCCTTAGCCCGCTGGTCCAATGAACCGACGCCAGGAATCGAAGTGATCAGCGCGACGTCGCCCTCGGCCTTCCCATATTTCGCTTTGATGGCTTCGCCAAGCCCATCGGCGGCAACCCGGCCGCCTTGCACGTTATCGGTAGTCAGGAAGGAGACGAAGGCCTTTGAATCGGCAGCTGAGTCTATACCGATAATTTTGACTTGCTTGGCGGCTTCGTCGATTGGCTTGCCAAGGGCGGCGAATTGGGTCGGCGCAATAACAATGGCCGCCGGATTGCCCGAAACGGCGTTTTCCAGGATCGATATCTGGCCATTAATGTCAGATTCGGATTGGGCACCTAGTTCCGGCACATTGACGTTGAGATCTTGTCCTGCTTTCCGCGCTCCGGCAAGTACGATCTGCCAGAAGCCCGACGTCGTGTCCTTGACGATGATCGGAATGGTAGGCTTCTCCGCCGCCGGGGCGGTCTGGATCATACCGGCTAAAGCGGTCACGCCGACTAAGCTAATAGGGACACGCCAGCCTGTTAACGAACTGAAGAGTTTCATTGGGGGTAATTTTCGATGCTAAGACGCCGCAATTGGGGACTTTATCAGAATAGGGGCGGCGATCGCCCTACCCGATCTCATTTATAAAAACAACTGGTGAGTCCGTAAAGAATTCCGATTGATGATGCAAGTCTTCTTTACGTATGGCTCGCACGGGGCTTGTTGTTGGCTCCCGAAAGCATTCTTGGCGTCAAAAGAACCCGCGTCAGCAATGGAAATAATCGTCTCGTAATCCCTATTCACGCCTCGACGAGCCCCGCGACTTATACGACCCTTTTCGTGTGTCCGATAAAAGCAGCTTGCCGGCAAAGTCACGGTCCGTCGTCCGCGCCTTTGTCGATCAAGGAGAAGAGCTGGTCTACATCATCGTAGCTGGTTTACTTCTCGTCGCATCGGCAGCGACCTGCGGCTACGCGGCGTTCACCGCGGTGCAACAGTTTCGGAGCGGAAACGCTCTGGAAGGGATTTTTTCTCTGGTCAACGATGTATTGCTGGTTCTGATCATCATGGAGGTGCTCCGGACCGTGGCACGGTTCATCCGCAAGCGAGAACTCGATGTCGACGTGGAGGACGTGGTTCCGTTTCTCGTGATCGGTGCTATCTCGGCCGCACGACGGATTTTGGCGATCGGAGCTAGTTTGTCATTGAATGAAGCGAAGCACAGCGAACAACACGGCAGCGGTGTCGACCTCACTGCCGGTTGGGATCGATTTAGTCAGGCAATGATCGAGCTAGGCGTTAACGCCGGACTCATCCTCGTTATCGCGGTCGCTGTCTTGATCATCCACCGCTACACCCTCGGACGCCGGGCGACGGGTGAAACGACTAGCCCGCAATAAGCGTGCGTATGCACATGCGCACGGGATTTGCGCGCTAGAAAGCTGCATCGAGGTTTTCGGCGCAAGACCAGAATCTTACAAACCGGAAAGGCGAAGAAGCCGATCCAACGCTGTTTCATAATCGCGGCGCCAACGCACATATCGGATCGTATCGACCGCAATTGCCAAAACCCAGATACTAAGCCAGACAACCGCGAAGAGAATTCCGACCACTGGCACCAGCATCGCGACCGTGGTGCATGCCACCATAATCACGTAACTGAGAGCACCATAACCGAGAATCAGTTTTGGGCGCCGAAACCAAAGCCAGGCGGCGCGCTTCAATTCGGGTTCAGCGGCTAATTCAATCTTAAGCTGGCGACCCGCTAATACCTCCTGCGGTGCCAAATCGGGATACCGCCAGCGAGACGGATATTGAAAATCACGCCACCAACCAACGATCCGCGGATCAGCGCCTTGCATGAAATCTCCCAATTCCGGGGGGAGTATCGTTAGTGTTACATTTTGCTGTCTAGAACTCAAGCAACAGAAAGTGCTGGCAACTATTCTCCCGACCCCGAATGCGCCGCTTTTTCCAGATACCTTCGCCAACCACCAAACTGGGAAATGTCTTCGGCGCGCTGCACTGCGACAGATTCACACAAGAAACCCTTCACCAGCTGACCGTCCCGCAATCGCAGCGTTCCAATCGCAAGAGGAGGCGGTACGTCAGCGACGAAGCTGCCGAAGGCGTCGTGAGTCAGCTCCCATATCTCGACCATGATCGAGGCTCCGCCGCCGGGCTCGGTCCGAATTAATCCAGGTTTACGCGGATTTGTATCCGGAAGAGCATACAACCGATATTCTGGGGCGGTCTCGGCGGTTTCAATCAATTTCGCGCCGCGTCCGGTCAGTTGATGATTCAGGGGCAGACCGGAGAGATGGGCGCCGACCACCGCTATGCGGGCGGTCTTTGGATTTCGACCAAACGTTGAGGGCTCGGCGGCGGGGTAAGGGACGTTAGTACCACCAAGGGACGGTTTGAGGGACTGAAGATAGCCCTCGGCCAGTTCCAATAGCCCGACATCAGAGAAAGCCGGTCCGACCAGGGTCACGCCAAAAGGAAGTCCTTCCTCGCTGAACCCGGCAGGCAGGGCAACGCCGGCCAGATCGAGGAGATTCATAAAATTTGTGAATATTCCAAGCCGGCTGTTTCGAGCGATTGGATCGGCCTGAATTTCATCGATCTTAAAGATTGTGGGCGCAGTCGGGAGGAGCAGCACGTCTGAGTTCGCCCAGACCGACACCGTCTCTTGGCGGAAACGCTCCAGCGCATATTGAGCTTCGAATGCATCGACTGCCGAATACTCTCGCCCACCCAGAATGACGTCACGAACCACCGGATGAACTGCATCCGGATGATCTTCAATAAAGGTTCCGACTGCCGCGAAACGTTCGGCGACCCACGGACCTCCATACAGCAATTGTGCGATCTCAAGGAAAGGGGTAATGTCGATTTCTAAGGTCGAATGCCCAAGTTTCCTTAGGCGCTCGACCGTTTGCCGATAGAGCGACCGAAAAGGTTCATCAACGAGGTCGAGGCTGCTGAGCACCCCGATCCGCGCCTTTTCGGGAAACAAGGTCCAGGATTTTAGCCGGCGAGAGTACGGATCGCGCGGATCATGTGCGGCTGCGACCGAAAGGACCATCTGGGCATCGCCCGCGGTCAAGGTGAGCAAACTCACGCAATCAAGCGATCGACAAGCCGGCACCACACCGAAAGTGCTGAACAGACCGCGTGTCGGTTTGAGCCCAACAATGTTATTGAATGCCGCCGGTACCCGGCCGGAACCAGCTGTATCAGTTCCGAGTGCAAACGAGACCAGTCCGGCCGCAACCGCAACCGCTGAACCCGAACTCGATCCTCCGGAAATACAGTCGGAATGGAAAACCGAATGGCAAGCGCCGTAGGGCGAGCGGACGCCAACCAATCCGGTGGCAAACTGATCAAGATTCGTTTTCCCAATGAGAATCGCTCCAGCATCCAGCAATCGCTGGACGACCGTGGCCGTTTCCTTGGGGACATAGGAAAATGCCGGGCAGCCCGCCGTCGTCGGAACATTGGCGACGTCAATATTGTCTTTCACCGCAAATGGGATGCCGTAGAGCGGCTTATCGGTGTCGTTTGCCAGCATTTCGGCCGACCG
>DATNNZ010000132.1:0-3607 GCA_035601575.1 Chthoniobacterales bacterium | reverse complement strand
ATGTCATGGGGCTCGACAATTACGTCGCCGATATTGATGCCCACCCGGAAAGCAATCCGCCTCTCTTCCGCTTCAGCGGTTGTGAGTTCTTTGATGCGCGTCTGGAACTGCATGGCAGCGCGAACCGCTTCGACCGCGCTTGGGAACTCTGCCAAAACCCTAAGCGAAACAATAAACGCTATCAAAGACTTCGAAAACCGAATCTACGGACATTTCGGTTCTTCGGACACGGTGCTCGTCGAGTTCATCCGCATCGCTCATAGGCAATTTATTTGGCAAGCAAAATCGCCGAAGTTTCCTCGTCGAACGAAGAACGGTGACTGACCGAAGCTGATCAGACGACAATTTGTTCAATCGGTTTCTTGGACCGGCAAATCGTCATCGGTCTCTTGATCCGACAGATCACTAGGCCGTTCGGAAACTGACTTTGTAAAAGCCGCCTCTATTCTTTGGATCTCAGCGGGTGTGAGTTCGTACAAAGCATATACGAGGTTATCTATTCTTCTGTCCAACCCATCTGCTTGATTGGTGCGATATTCAGCCTCCGCCGGCTTGGTAACCTCCCGTAGAGTAGCAACCGTTTCAGTCAGCGCTTCTACCTTTTGTGCAATTTCCTGACTTATCGCCTTCTGCTCAGACGTCGAGGGTACGACAAATGGAAACTGCTTACACTCTTTGATTAGAATCTTTTGGAAACGCATCTTGAACTCGTCCAAAAACGTTTTGCGGTGGTAAAAGCTAATGAGCTTGCTGTTAAGCACGCCAGCGACGTAGCTCAAGTTTACCCCGTCCTTCGGCAGCAGCACGAACGCATTTTGCGTATTGTAAAGCTCTTCATCGGAGATAGCTGCCCATATGCGAAGGTCAGACCAATCGATGATTTGCTTTACGAGTATCCGCCGTTCTCTGAAAAAGCGGGGCTCTCTTGGTGCCCCAAGCCAAGGACCGTATGAAATGTACTGGTTGCCGTTCCATTTAACGCTGTATCGCCGCACATCGTTGCCGCTTAACAAGGGCTTAAATGTCTTATCTTTGGCGGTAGTGGCGTGGAACGCTCGGCTCTTAATTTGCTCCTGCGTGTGCCCTCTATATTTGTCGTAGGGCGTTAAGCCGAGGCACATTTCGACAAGATGTTCCAGTGGTGCGCCCTTTTGCCTGATCTTCGTTAGCAGGGTCTCGTCTTCGTCCGTTGTGTTGATGGCCCACACCTGCGAGGCCCGTAGACGTGGTTTATCTATGGAGCCGTTGACGGTGGCTTGCTCTGGATCGATTTCCTTGATCCGATCATAGCCCTTGTAAGCGACGATCCGAACCGCTCCTGTTGCGGAGAATGGCGTGGCCGCCGTTAATATGACCGTGTCTACCTTGACCTTGCCTGCGGTGGAGCCGAACGACTCGTTAGGTAGCCTAGTCAGTTCTCTGATGTTGGCTGTATCCAGAAGCTTGGTCCTGAGATCTGCGTAAGAGCTTTGGGCCAATATGGCCGTCGGCACAATCATTGAGAAATAGCCATCGGTAGGTTTTAGAAGCTTCAAGGACTTCTCAATGAAAGTCGCAAACAGGTTTATTCTGTTATTTGCGCAATCATATCTCTCAAAAATATAGCTTGCCACCTCATCAGGCATACCCTTGATGTCGACATAAGGAGGATTGCCGATGATGCAATCGAACCCTCCCTCCTGGACGACTATCTGACGGAAACCAGTTTCCCAATCAAAGGCGTTAATTCGATACTTGGTCAGCTCAGGAAGTAGTGACGCCTGTTCGGCATCATAAAAATCGGTGGCTACAATGGAATTTCCGCATCGTATGTTATGAGCCAAATCTGGCAATATGCGCTCGTGTTCTCGAATCCAGTCCCGCTGAGAAATCTGTTCGGTCTCGCCTTCGGTAACTTTCAGAAGCAACGACAGTTTTGTCACTTCAACCGCTTGTCGATCAACATCTACACCGTAAATGTTGTTAAGGAGTATGCTCTTTCGTTCTGTGGTAGTTAGGCGCCACTCGCCGTTCTTTGTCTTAAACAGCTTGGGCTGCGCTCCCCTAGAGTAATGTTCGGGATTCTTCCGGTATTGAGTTAGGTGCCAATCCAGATGGCGCTGATACGCCTCGATGAGAAACGTTCCCGATCCGCATGCAGGATCTAGTATTCGTAAGGACGATGCTTTTCTTAGTGTGATGGGAGCAGCACGATGCTCTTCCCCATTGAGCAACCGGTCGACCGTTTGTCGCACCATGTACGACACAATGTAGGTGGGCGTGTAGTAGATTCCACCTGCTTTGCGGACTTCGGGCTTCTCCTCGACGACTGCCCTATGCGCTTTCGTTAGCCTAACGGCCTTCCCCAAAAACTCTTCATACACCTGACCAAGAATGTTTGCGGGAAGAACAGAGAACTCGTACGGGCTCTCAGGATAATAAAGGTTACCAAGTATGTGGCGGAGGGTCTTGTCATCGAATTGTAGATTCGGCGTCAGTGTGTCTGGTGTGCCCCAACGATTTCGTTCTACAGTGAAATGGAATAATCCAGAGTTGTACCTAGCCTCAGCCTTTCGATAGAGATCCACGAGTTTCTGGTAAGTTTCAGGTTGATCTTTCAGGTCTCGAAGTCGGCCATAATCTTCAATGCCCCGGTCTTCACAGATGCGCAGGAAAACGATTCGATCAATCGTCATCTGCACTGCATAATTCAGATCGATTTCGTTGATTTCCGGGTTGCGTAGTGCAAAGTTTCTTGCGAGGAGCGAACGCCATTCTTCGATTTCTGACAAAAAAGCGGAGTCGACTTCGAGCGTGCCCCGTTTTGCCTTTGCCGTGACGGCGTATTGGTCAAACGAGCCCTTGAGAATTGCTTCCTTTGAAAATACGTCCGCTATGTCTTTCCAGCGACTGACATACTCGTGAGAGTTCAAATACAACACACGAGCTACGGACGCATCGTCATTCTTGTTTGGCCGCATCCTAGTGTCGTAAACCGCAAACTCCTCAAAGTCTGTCAGTACAGAAAGAGGAAGCTTTGCAGACCATCCATATCGGCGAAGCTGAAAAGCGGCGTCTTGATCCATCTTCACTTTGACCGCGGGCCTTTTTGCCTCCACAAAAAATTTGCGAACGCCACCTATGCGAAAACAATAGTCTGGAGCTTTGGTGCTCCCGCCGATCTTGATGGCGTCCTCGTGAATAACGTCCTTGTAAGCCTCAGCATGACCACTTGCGTTGTCGATGTCCCAACCAAGCAGTCGAAAAAAGGGATCAACAAATTCCCTTCTAACCTGGGTCTCATTGTAGTTGCCCGACAGATAGCTATCTCGATTGCGATCAAACCGACCGATAAGCTCATTCAACTGGCCAGCCGTGTCCACTTTGTCTCCCCTCGCAGATTTCTAATGCTTAGCCTATATTGCGAGCCCGTAGGTTGAGTCCATTGATGTTTACGACTTTGGTATCGGGTGAGCAACCGACCTTAGAGCGGCGAGCACAGGGGCAGGCCCGACCGGCCCGAGCTTGTCGGCCGGGATTGGCGCCACGCAAAGTGATTTCTTATCACTCCTCAGGACCACCACGCTTTGAAAAGCACGTTATCCGTGCCTTGAGCGAACAGTTCGAT
>DATNNZ010000131.1:0-3140 GCA_035601575.1 Chthoniobacterales bacterium | reverse complement strand
ACGAAGTAGCTGAAATAGATGGCAAACGCCAGCTCCGCGAGCGGGAGCGCCGATTTGAGCGGCCGGTATTTACAGCTTCGCCACGACTGCGATTTGCGTTCAATTCCGTACTTTGGCGTCCGCGTAAAATCCGATTTGTGGTTAATCATCGCTTCGAGCACTGCTCGCGCGTTGTTGAGCGAGAGACCGATTCCTAATGCAAGCAAACATGGCAGAAAAAGAAGTTCTTTGATCCACGTTGCCGGATGCAGCTCGCGCTGGGCGCAAATATAGAAAAGGCCGACAGAAGCCGATGCTGCTAGGAAGATCGGGATTTCGACGAGCACCGTGCGAACCCAGCCAACCGGAGGTCCACCGCTGGAAGGATATAGAAGGACGCAAAGAATTGCCAGCAGCAGGTAAGCGAAATTCGACATCAAATGCCCGGTGGCTTCGAGCTTAATTGGAAAGGGAAGCCGGCTGCGCCAAACGCTCGGCAACAACTTCTTGCATGTCTGAACTGAACCCTTTGTCCAGCGATGCTGCTGAGACTTAAACCCATTCATGTCTACCGGCAGCTCCGCCGGAGTGACGACGTCGGAAAGATAAATGAACTTCCAGCCCTGAAGTTGCGCCCGATAGCTCAGATCGAGGTCCTCGCACAACGTATCATATTGCCAGCCGCCGCTTTGCTCGATGCATGAACGGCGCCACAGCCCGGCTGTCCCGTTGAAATTGAAAAACCGGCCGCTGCGGCTACGCGCGATTTGTTCAAGCAAAAGATGTCCATCCAAAAAGATCGCCTGCATGCGTGTGAGCAGCGAATAGCCGCGGTTTAAATGCCCCCACCGCGTTTGGATCATTCCAACTTTTGGATCGGTAAAGAAATGGACGGTGCGTTTGAGCAGGTCCTTTCCCGGAACAAAATCCGCGTCGAGGATGCAAAGAAACTCGCCCTCCGCAGCAGCGAGTCCCACCCCGAGGGCGCCAGCCTTAAAGCCGGTCCGATCAGTCCGATGGATCCGCTGAACGTTGAAACCGCGCTGGCGCAATTCCTCCGCACAAGCCGCGGTGATCTCGCGTGTCTCATCCGTTGAATCGTCCAACACTTGGATTTGCAGAAGCTCCTGCGGATAATCGAGTTCGCTCACGGAACGGAGCAGCCGCTCGGCGACGTACATTTCATTGAAAATCGGTAACTGCACCGTCACTTTCGGCAACTTCTCAAAGTAGCCGGCCGGAACCGGCGGTCGCTTCCGGTTTTTCAAATACAAATAAATGATGAAATAGCGATGGATCCCATAGGCGGAAAGCCCGATGAGCACGCTCAGGTAACAGGCCGACCAGATAATATGTCCGATGCTTTCTTGCATGGAGATTGCTATGGCTGCGAATAGATGACGCAGTCAGGCCGACATGATGCAATCTCCAGCGGTTGCGTCAATTCAAAAATCAAATGGTTACCAGTGAGAACCGCCGTCACATTGCCTTCATGCACAACAGTCTCTTATCGGGTTCGCAATTGCGACGCCGACCGGTTTGGCGATCTCGCTGTTCGCTGGGCACTGTGCTTCTGAAATCGGCTGAATCTCTGCCGGAATTCCCTCTTGCTTGAGACGGTCAGCAGGTTAACGGTGACCCAGCGGTTTTCTGCTAAACACCGACATTTTATTGGGAAATTTCATGACGAAACGAAGGCGCGACCGTTTCGAACGTACCAAGATCATTATTCCGATTCTGCTGGCAGGATGGATCCCGTCAGTCCTGACGCTGATTGTTTCCTACACAATCCTGCGCGACACGTTGGAATCACGGATCTTGCGAGACCGACAAACGCTGGTCGAATTGCTTGGGCACGTGGTGGGAACCGATCTCAGCCGTAGCAGCGCTCTCATCAACTACTACGAGACCCTTCCCGAGGTCGCCCGAATTCTTAGTTCTCCGAATCCTGCTGCCGTCGCCCAGCAGTGGCTTAACACCGCATTCTATTCGCATCCAAACATTGACGGGATGTTCCTGGCGGGAGCAGATGGCGCGTTACTGGCGTCAATCCCGACCGCGCCAGACATGGTCGGCAAAGACTTTGGGGCGAATCAATGGCGTGAAGAAGCGGCTGGATCCGAGCAGCCGATCGTGTCTCCAGTTCATCCGAGGTTCTCCGATATCCGACTGGTCACCGATATTGTCGCCCCTGTTCGCGCGCCTGATACGACGGTTCTTGGATTCGTGGGCGACTCGGTTCTTGTAGAACGAATTGGCAAGCGATTGTCCACCATCGAATTTTCCGATCGATTCCTTTTCCAGGTCCTCGACCAAAAAGGAGCAGCGCTTTTCGCCAATGATTTCAAACCAAATCCCCGTGCCACTTCACCTGAGAGCGGCGAGCTGCTCAACAAGATTCGCCAAAGCAAGAATGGGCATTTCGAATATCAGGACAAACTTTATTCCTTCAGTCGTATCGAATCGACTGGTTGGGTGGCATTAGTGGAGCAGCCGCTCCCGGTAGCTTACAAACCGGTTCATGATCTTCTCGGACGAATGACGGTCCTAACAGCCTGGCTGATTGTTCTGACGGGTGTGTTCGCCTGGCTGGGCAGCCGGTTCCACCAACGGCAACTGGAATCAAAGCAGCAGCTCGAGCGTGAGGTTATCTTCAATGAGAAAATGCTGGCGAACATGCCCGGCGGGATCGCTCTGGTCGATCCAGTTTCTCGCCGTCTCCTTCATGCCAACGATGCATTTGCCCGGATGGCGGAACGTTTCGGAGAGGTGCCGGCCGGTCGCGACATTACCGAAATCACCTGCGACGATGTAAAGATTGCGCCCCCCGGGGCAGTTGAGCGGGTGCTTAGCTTTGGAACGCCGTTTCAATTGATCGAGCACCCGTTGAAAGATACGTCAGGCGTAACGCATTTCCTCGATATCAATCTGCTCAGACTGCAAGGGGCGAAGGAAGTCCAAGGCGTGCTTTATCTGGTCGAAGACAAGACGCGCGATGTCACGCTGCGTCAGGAGTTGATTGCCGCAAACGCCGCGAAGGACCAGTTCCTGGCACAACTATCTCACGAGTTGCGCAGTCCTCTCACGCCTGTGATCGCCATGGTGGGAGAACTCGAAGCCGAGTTGCCGGATTCCAAGCCCGTCAAGGAAGCGCTCGAGGT
>DATNNZ010000130.1:0-14957 GCA_035601575.1 Chthoniobacterales bacterium | reverse complement strand
GTTCTGGGGAACTCTCCAGGAACTGGCGGTGAAAGCTCCTAAACGGCAACGAGTTGGAGATTGAGGGAGTCGGCTTCTTTTTTGAGCCACTTAATGCGCTGGAGTCGGAACTTCTGTTCGTAGTGTTCGATGCCTTTTTCGACGTATTTGTCTCCATAGCGTAACATGCGATAAACGAGCCGAGCCAGATGATGGGCCATAGCGACGATAGCCTTGGGAGCACCGAGTCTGGCTCTCAAGCGGCGATATTTGGCTCCCAGCGCGCTTTTGCTGTGGGTGAGGCTTTGAGCACAAAGCCGCAGGGTGTCAGCGGCTCGGTTGTAGACCTTGCGCGTGGCTCGACGTAAGACTTTGCCTCCGCTAATGGAGTTGTTTGGGCATAAACCCAAAAAGGAACTGAACTGTTTTTCGGTGTTCCATTTAGTCATATCCAGGCCGACCTCGGAGATAATGATCTGGGCTGATTGCTCTTTAATGGCTGGGATTTTAGTCAGATCGACCCCGCAGACTCGGTGCAGTTGGCCCTGCAAGTCCTTGGGCGAGCTGGGCAACTGGGCTCGCGATTCAAATTGGCCTAGATGACGATGGATGTAACCGTCGCAGTGCTGAATTTGCTCTTGGTTAAAGTGATAAGTTTCCAGCGCGGTCTTCAAGCAATGCAGCAATGCTTCGTCCCAATTACCGTGCAAACTTTTGGCCACCGTTTGGCGCGATGCTTTAATCCGAGTGCTACACAAGGCAGCCAGCTGCTCTGGATCTCGCTCTCCGGCAATGATCGCCTCGATGATACGCAAACCGGTCTCTCCGACAATATCACTAATGACATTGCTCAATTGCACATTCATTTCGAAAAGCGCCTTCTGCATGTGATGGACCGCCTGAGTGCTGTTGACTACTAAGTTGTCGCGCAGACGCATGTAAGTGCGCAGCTTGCGGATCTGCTGATCGGGACGAAACGAGCCATTTAACAGGCCAAAGCTGTGCAGCTTCTGAATCCACTGGCAATCCAGCACGTCAGTCTTAGTTCGCCCTGGCACATTCTTTACGTGGCGTGCATTGACCACACGGATTTCAAAGCCGTGTTGCTCCAAAACTTCGTAAAGACTGATCCAATAAATGCCCGTTGATTCTAACGCTACGCTGCGAATGCCGCAGCGCTTTAACCAAGCGGCTAGCTCATGGAGTTCGGGTGTAAAGGCTTGGAAAGTTCGTACCGGTCGCTCATCTCGATCGCAGGGCACCGCAACAACGTGTTCTTTAGCTCCCACATCAATTCCCGCCGCGTCAGGATGAATCACTGGTAAGCTTTGTAGATTAACTCTTTTGCTGGCTTTGCTCTTCTTTCTGCGCATATCTCTCTGTGGTGAAATAATTGGGGCAGGCGCGGCCCGGTTGCGGAATCGGTTTACTAATCTCTCCAACGGGGTCGAGCCTCCCTGCCGCCCTCAGGCTGCCACCAAACAAATCACCGCCAAAAAAACCGGAACCATGCTAGCTAACGGGCACAAAGGCACCAAACCAGCGTCGGCCTTAGCTGCCGCTCCTACTCCGCTAGCAATATGCGCGTGCAAGCAATCATTCCCAGTTCCTTGCACAAGTCACCAATCCGAAGGTTTTGTGAACGCTAGCTAGTCGCCGCTACCGACGAACCCCTGCGGGACATCTATCGAAGTCGGCGCCGACGCGCCGCGAACGTAGCACCATCAGCCTGTTTAGTTAACAATTACGGCAACTGGGACAAAAAGCAGCTGGTCTTTCGAACCCGGGTGTCTAATACCGCGAAGTTAACTGGACCACGCAGAGCTGCCGTCTCGGCACTCTGAATAAGTCACAGTTTAACACGATTAAAATAAAGTACCTATGATGAAACGCAGTCTTCTCAACTCGTTCTTTTCGCGACGGCGATCTCTTGCCTTCGTTATGGCGTGCGCAACTCTCGGGCCGCTCACGTCGTTTGCTCAGCAGTATCAAGAGACCGATCAGGTCGCCAATGCCGCTGGACACAACGCACAATTTATCGATCCTCGCATGATCAATCCATGGGGTATCGCGCGTAACAGCACTGGCACCTGGTGGGTTGCGGCCGAAGACGGCCATGTTGCCATCCTTTTTAATGGAGAAGGAATAGCGGTTAATGCACAAGGAGCACAGCCGCCTTTGGTGGTAACGATTCCCCATGCGGCGCAGGGACCGGAGGGTGGTCCTGCGGGTATAGTTTTTAACGGCAGTTCGGACTTTGACGTTGAAGCGGGTAACCCAGCTAAATTCATTTTTGCATCCTTTGATGGCACGATCTCGGCCTGGAATCCGGCGGTAAACCCGACGGTTGCGATTGAAAAGGTAAAAGCGACTCCCGGTTCAAGACTGACCGGCGCGACGGTTGCTCAGATCAAACACGAGAACTTCCTTTTTGTAGCTGACGTGCACGAAGGCAAAATCAGAGTTTTCGACAAAAACTTCCACGAGGTACGGTTCCCAGCCGAGGCATTTGACGATGACCGTCTGCCAGGGAACTTCATTCCTTTCAATGTACAAAACATCGGGGGCCACCTCTACGTCGCTTTTGCCGCGCAAAATCAGGCAAAGGATTTTGTGGTCGGAGGTGCAGGCCGTGGTGCCGTGGATGTCTTTACGACGGATGGTCAGCTGTTGCAACGCTTCGAAACCGGGCCCCTGCTTGATGCTCCTTGGGGTATAGCTCAGGCGCCGACCGATTTCGGCAGCTTCAGCCATAGCATTCTGGTTGGCCAGTTCGTGAGCGGTCAAATCCTCGCGTTTGACGCAATTACCGGTCAATTTCAGGGACAATTGCGGAATCAAGATAATAACATAATTACCATTCCGGGACTGTGGGGAATTGCCTTTGGCGCCGGCAATGCTAACTCGGGTGGAGCAAATCAGCTCTTTTTCAACGCCGGTATTAATAGGCAAACCGGCGGCCTCCATGGATTCTTGGCTCCGGTACCTGGCGACCTCACTCAAGGGAGCGACCAGTAAGAATTTCGAAGGAATAGCAACAGCTCTTTCGACCTGAGGATAACCTCACGGCGGTTGTTTCAATGGCAAGCAACCGCCGACAGGTAATTATGCTCTGTTACTCGGTCGGTTGGAGGCCGGTGGCAGGGCGGATCAATTTTCGCGAGAACACCACGCTAACCATTAGTGCAAGCTAACTTGGAGGCTAGCAATGGCAACTATACGTAACCTCAGCGACGCAAAACAGGTCACCACGGAAATCGACCTGTTGGGCCCTCGGATCGAATTCCTGACCCCGCCAGATGGCGTCCCTTTGTCCGTCATGAAGGGCGTTGTTCCGGCCGGCGTAGTAGTACCGCTCCATAGTCACGCCGACGTCGAGGCATTTTACATCACAGCCGGGGAGTTGCAGATGTTTTTCCAAACAGAAAACAACTGGATTGCGATAGGGGTAGGCCAGTTCGTTTATATCCCGGGAAACGAAAAACATGCGTGGCGCAACGTGTCGGCTAAAGATGCGACCGTGCTGATTATTACCACGGCCAAATTGGGAAATTTTCTCGAAGAAATTGGTGTCACGATATCAGGCGAGAGCCAGCCGTTGGCGCCGTCGCCGGAGCGGTTACAGCACTTCGTCGAAACCGGAATAAGATATGGCTATTGGTTAGGTAACCCGGAAGAGAATGCGGCGATTGGGATTAGCTTGTAACGAGCTGGCAGTGTTAGCCCCTCTAATTCTCGCCGAGATATTCCCCCCTTATGAAGTACTCGTCCGTTTCGGACGGTGGGACGAGATTCTGGCTGAGCCCGATCACCCGGAGTTCATGGTATTCACGCGCGCGTTTCGCCATGCGGCCCGAGGCATTGCGTATGCGGCAAAGGGCGACGTCAAGTCCGAGCGCACAGAACATATGGCTTACCTGGAGGCCAGCAAGCTGGTGCCGGCGGAGGGAACCTTTGGCAACAACCCGTGCCAAGCTCTGCTCGCGATTGTGACTCCGATGCAAGCCGGCCGCTTTGCAGAAGGGGAACAGGTTTACCGCGATGATCTTGCGCGCTTGCCCGAGAACGGCTGGTCGCTCTTTGGCCTGGCCCGTAGCTTAGAGTTGCAACACAAGAGCGACGAAGCCGCGGCAGTAGAAGCGCGCTTTCAGAAAATCTGGTCCGGGGCTGATGTGCAGATTACCAGCTCCTGCTTGTGCCAGCCGGGGAGCTAGCTAGAAAAAGTTCGCAGCGGATTGAGCGGCCGTTAAAACAATAACTACGGCAACTTAGACAAAAAGGCCGGTTGCTGAATACGATGGATTATTATTCTCAGCTGCGCAGGCGACGCAGTTATTGTTGGTCACGATCTGAAGAAGTCGCCTGCGCAGTTTCACAGTTCGCTTCAATCGTACCTGACCCGAAAGCTTTCGAGCTGGCGGAAATAACTTCTCTTTTGCATCATTCCTAGTCCTGCGGCCGCTTAGCAGGCGCAGGATGTAGTCGGGAGCGAGTTCCGACCGAAAAGGATGCGACCCTACGCTTTGCGCTCCAACGCTGCCGCGCGAAGACTCTCGAGAAAGCCCTGTGGATTCTCGGATCTCATGAGCGCTTCTCCGATAAGGGCTCCATGAACGCCTGCTCTAGCCACTCGGCGAATATCCTCCACCGATCGGATGCCACTCTCACTGATCACGACGTGACCGTTCGGAATCAACGGCGCCAGCATCTCGGTAGTTCGAAGGTCGACTTGGAATGTAGCCAGGTTTCGGTTATTGATGCCAATAAGTGAAGCCCCCGCAGCAAGTGCACGTTTTAGCTCCGGTTCATCATGAACCTCTACCAAAGCATCGATACCGCAATCGTCCGCCGCGTCCATTAAACAGCTTAGCTCGCGGTCATTCAGGGCTGCGACGATCAATAGAACGGCGTCGGCTCCAGCTAAAGCAGCCTGATATATTTGCAGTTCGTGCAGTGTAAAATCTTTGCGGAGGAGAGGTCTGGGGACTCGGTCTCGAATCAAGGCAAGATAGTCCAAGTGCCCGTGGAAATATTTCTCGTCCGTTAGTACCGAGATGCAGTCGGTACCTGCCTTATCGTAGGCCAGCGCGGTTTTGACTGGATCAAAATCCTTCGCAATCACGCCAGCCGAGGGTGATGCTTTCTTGACCTCGGCAATGATGCCAAATGAGTCGGCGCTGAGTGATTTTTTGAAACCGCGAAACGTCGAGACTTTCCGAGCTCTCTCTCGCCAATCTGCTGTATATCCGAGCAGCGGCTCGATTTCGGTTCTCTTGTGGCTAATGATCTCGGTTAGACGATTCATTTTGGAGTTAGATTGGATCTTCAAAAATGGCTACTACCCGACTCCAGCCGGCCGAAGCAGCCCTGATGTTCACCGGAAAACAGCTGACTAAGAATCCGGAATCTGGCAACAGCTCCAGATTATGTAATTTCTCAATGTGCGTGTAGCCAATTTCCCGGCCAGCTTTGTGCCCCTCCCAGATCAAAGCCGGATTTTCCGTCTGCGCATACCGCTTGGCCGTATGGACAAATGGTGCATCCCACGACCATCCATCCGTACCCGTTACTCTGATACCTCTGGAAGTAAGGTAAAGAGTAGCCTCACGGCCCATGCCGCATCCGGTAGCGACGTAGTCCGGCCTTCCATATCGTGCTCCCGCCGCAGTATTAATCAGGACAATCTCCAGCGGACTCAGCGTATGGCCAATCCGTCTCAATTCCCTTTCGACGTCTTGGGCCGTAGTTACGTATCCGTCCGGAAAATGGCGGAAATCAAGCTTAACCCCCGGCTGAAAACACCATTCTAGAGGCACCTGATCGACCGTCCAAGCAGGTTCGCCGTGGTTCATCGTTGAGGCAAAGTGCCAAGGTGCATCCAGATGCGTCCCGTTATGGGTGGAAAGATTGATCTGCTCAACCGCCCAACCTTCGCTCTCTGGTAAATCTTCCGGTACCAGGCCAGGAAAGAATTGGCATATGGTCTTCGCGGTATCGGCGTGCCGCAAATAGTCGATCTTCGGACCAGCCCCGGGCGGATCTGCCAGCACTTCATTTTCCAAAGGAACGGAAAGATCGACAAAACGGCGTCTAATGGGACGGAGAGTCTTCATTGATGCTAAGCGGTAACCCTGCTTGTCCGGCGTAGAACACGATTAGCTCGACTGGTCCATTTGTCGTGAACCCTCGATGCGTCGTGTCGACAGTTTCGGCCAACGCTTCTCCGGCATGCAGAATCTTGCGTTCTCCGGTATCTCTCTTTTCAATCGTCAGATGTCCGGATAGCACATAGCCAACGTTGATCATGGGGTGATGATGCCAAGGCAAAGTAGTGTTGGGCGGAATCGTGATCCGCAGTACCGTCACCTGCGGTTGCCCGGTGGGATAGCTGGTGTATTGACTGCCATCCCATGATTGCGTTGTTTGCAGGACCTGTTCAATCTTGATTTGTGGTTCGCGCGCACACAACAGGGTCGGGACCAACCAGAGGGACAGGCCCAAAAAGGCGTTCAAAAGTATTAAGTATTTTTTCACCGTAAAATTCTTTTCTGGATATCGAACCAATCCACCTGAAAGCGTCGGCCAGTACATTGAGCCCAGCCGATTTGGCTTATCGGATTAGAAATTCCATCAGTACTCGATTAAATCGCTCAGGGTTTTCGATAAACATAAGGTGTTTGCCCCCTTCTTCCTCCTCAAATATCACGAGCTGAGATCCTATAATCTGTCGATGAATCCATTCCTGAGACTTCCACGGTGTCGCGCTGGCACGACCGCTTACGATCAAGGTAGGAAGCCGAATTCGCGGGATGGTTTCTCGCCAATCATTAAGCCAATGGTCGTACATTAAGGTCCCGACATAATCAAACGGTACTTTCAGAGCGTTTTGGAGAATCAACTCCTTGATCTCCGGCATCGCGTTTCGACTAACCCAGAAATCGAATCCCTGTCCGAATCCTTTTCTCAGGTACTCTTCACCATTCCCGTTCTTTAGAATGGCGAGAGTGCAATAAAGCTGTTGTGCATCGAAAAGTGCCCCTGATTCGATTAATTCCTCCTTAGTCCAATTAGGATTGGAGATCAGCACCGGAGATTGGTCGATTAATATGAGTTTAGATAACTCAGCATGGCCAAATAGTTCAATGTAGCTCCAGATTACAGCAGCACCCATTGAGTGACCCAATAAAGAGACTTTTTTCAGTTTCAATGCTGCCACTAACTCATAGAGGTCTTTGGCTAGTCGGGAGATCTTCAATCCAAAAGGCACCTTTTGTGAGTCGCCATGGCAACGTTGATCAAGGACGATCACGTCGTATTGTTTGGCTAGAATCTGAGCTTGGGATTTAAAGTATTCGCCGCTACCCATGAACCCATGAAGGAGAATGACCGGGAGACCGGTTCCCGCCCTCAGATAACTCAGCTTCACTCCGTCGGATGTTGTGAAAGTCGTTCGGACGAAATCTTTCATAACTACTTTTCCGTACCGGAAGAGATATAAAGCCAAATCATGGTTCGAGGAAGGGACACTAAAATCTTCGAAAGCGGCTGGTTTTTGTCTTAAGTGCCGCGGTCGTTGCTTGAACTGCCGGGCCGTCCAGGCGTGCCAGCTGCCACAGCTGCAGCGATAACTCCATTTGCCTTCAACGCGAAAGAGAGGGTTAGATTGGCCAAGGGTAGCTCCTCACTGCCGTGAGTCGCCAGTTGGAGCAGTCATTGCGGCAACTGGGACAAAAAAGGCGGTCCAGCAAATCCTGACGCCTATTCTTTCTCTTTGAGCGGGCGACGAGAACGTCGCTCGGCATCTGCAACCAGTGACCTAAAGGTGATCGATCGAAAGAAAGAATAATGCATAAATCCGACACTTCGCCGGCGCCGCAACCATCGGCAGTTCCATATCCCCTAGGCTCTTTTGAAGAAGTTGTCAGACTCGTAGATCAGACTAGACCTGCGCATTTTGCTCTGGCCGAGGTTCGTACTGAAGTGACTAAAACCAATCATTTTTGCATGCTGCCCGGCGCGATGAGATCGATCGAGATCCTGGCTTACGCTGCCGGTACTTAGGGAACTCGATCGCAGCGATTAGGCTCAAAGTGTTTGGGGGGGAGGCGCTGGGCGCCTCCCAGGGATGCCGCTTCCCCGAGCCTTCTTGTGCGATCTGCGACGATTTGCAGACACGCCGAACTGATAAACAAACCTAAAAGCAAAAGGATCCAATGAAGCTTCAAAGTAAAACCGCCTTGATCACGGGCGGCAATAGCGGAATAGGACTGGCAACCGCGCAATTGTTCATCGCCGAAGGTGCGCGGGTAGCAATAACCGGACGGAACCAGAAGACTCTGGACGCCGCTGCCAAAGGCCTTGGGCCCAATGCGCTCGCCTTCAACGCCGATGTATTGGATTCGAAAGCTCGCAACGTCTTGTTTGGTACACAGGCTATCAAGGCCGGGATCGACGCAGCTCGGGACGGGCAGCGGTCGGGACAGGGATAACTGCGGGGGTATTCTCCATGTTCGATTCCTTACCGGTTACCGCTTCCTCTCGTCTGACTGCGCGGGATTATAAGACGCTTTGGTTAGCCACGTTGGGAGGCATCCTTGAATTCTACGATTTCATCATCTTCGTTTTCTTCGCGAACACGATTGGTAACCTGTTTTTTCCTCCGGGGATTCCAGACTGGGTTCGGCAGTTCCAGACGTTCGGAATTTTTGCGGCCGGTTATCTTGCTCGACCGCTGGGCGGCGTTTTAATGGCGCATGCGGGCGATCTACGTGGTCGCAAACAGATGTTCACACTCAGTGTGTTGCTCATGGCATTGCCCACTTTGGGCATCGGGTTGCTGCCGACCTACGCCTACTTGGGTGCGTGGGCGCCCATCTTGTTGTTGCTCCTGCGCATCCTGCAAGGAGCGGCCGTTGGTGGCGAGGTCCCAGGTGCCTGGGTCTTCGTTAGCGAGCATGTGCCGCCATCACGGGTCGGGTTGGCGTGCGGCGTCTTGACCGCCGGTCTTACCGTCGGAATTCTCCTGGGATCATTGGTCGCCACAGGTCTGACCATGCTGATGTCGCCGGAACAGCTTAGCGCATATGGATGGAGGCTTCCCTTCCTGCTGGGCGGCGCCTTTGGGTTAATGTCGATGTACCTGCGCTATTTGCTAATCGAAACCCCGGTTTTTGAAGAGTTGAGGAAACGCCGCGCGCTCTCCGTCGAGACGCCGTTGAAGGCGGTGGTGCGCGATCATCGCGGGGCGATCGTTCTGTCCGGATTACTGACCTGGATGCTGTCCGCTGCCATCGTCGTGGTTATCTTAATGACTCCCGCTTTGCTCGAAAGGGTATACAAGTTACCGGCTGTCGCGGCCCTTCAGGCGAACTGTGTCGCGACGATCGGCCTGACGGCCGGCTGTATTCTGGCCGGTTGGTTGACGGACCGATTGGGCGCCACCCGCGTGCTGCTCGTTGGCTGTCCGCTGGCCGGCATTGCCGGTTACCTGCTGTACGTGAGTGTTAGAGCTGATTCTTCCCTGGTGATGCCCCTTTATGCATTGGCCGGTTTCACCGTCGGCATCGTTGCAGTGGTTCCTTGCGTCATGATCGCGGCGTTTCCACCGCAAATCAGATTCTCCGGCATCTCCTTTTCCTACAATCTCGCATACGCGATTTTCGGTGGGCTGACTCCGATTCTCGTATCATGGCTGCTCCGCTTCGATCCGATGGCGCCGGCACATTATGTAGGAGTGCTCTACCTGCTAGGCTTTGGAATTGGGGTTTTTCTTTTTTCGACCGCGCGACACCCGATCGAGTCAGAATGATTTCGGTCGCCTGTCGCAGAAATCTCAGCCCGGCAAGATCCCTCGCCGCCAATGCGATCTGTTTGACTCATTCTTGAATCGACGGTGCGGAGCGGAGAACTTGCAGGGCACAGAGAGCCGCCGATAAGCGATTTTCGACGCCCAGTTTCGTGAAGATTTTTTTCAGATGCCCTCGTACCGTATCGTGCCCAATCCCGAGAATCAAGCTGATGACCGGGCTGCTCTTGCCGGCAGCCACCCAGTACAGGACCTCGGCTTCGCGCTCGGAGAGACCGAGAGCACAGAGGGCTCGCGGAGTATCGCCTGCGTCTCGTAAACGCTCGGCAGCGCCCGATGCACCATCGGAAGCTTCCTTGCCTCTCTTCGCCGTTGTTCGCAGGGACTCAAGCGCTCGCGCGTACCGATAAGCGCGTTCCATATGCGGGCGCACAGCAGAGAGGATTGCCCGTTCCTGATCGGAAAAACCGCGACTGGCTTTTAAGACCGCCAAACAAACCCGGTGACCAGGATTTCCGAAATTCACGCTTAAATCATCCGAGACACCGAGAACGCGGTAATAGTCCTGATATACGTCAAGGCGTTCGAATTCCTGGCGGCTTGCAATATCGGAGAGCGCCAATGGCTCATGGAGATTCCCGGATTCCCGAATCGATCGTAACGGGAATTTCAGGTACTGCCTGGCAAAAATCTCCGCCAAGTTCTCCCAATTGCCAGGAACAGGAGACATTACGGTGTCACGACGTCCACGGTCCCGGGCGCGTTTTGGCCGAACCACGATGCTCACGCCATGGAACTCGCCTGGAATCAACTCTCTGAGGACAGCAGCGAAGTGTCCTGGCAACCGCTGCGGGCGAACTGGCTCATAGAGCACGCTTACCGCATCCAGGAGGCGTTGGAGATTGCTATGATTTAGTAACCGAAGATACGTCTGCATAGGACCTCTGCGAACCCAAATCCCGTTTTGTTTGGGCAGATTTGCTACCCGCTCGAGTAGTAATACTACCGATTAAGGCTCTTCTTATAGTGGTTTCTCGGGATTTTACAAACCAAAAGTTCGGCCCACACCGGCGTATAGAGGCGGCATATTTATGCGTTCCTGTATCAAAGCTACGTGTTGCGACAGGGCAAATCCGGCTCCAGTCCCACCCCCTCTCGCTATAACGCTCACCAGTCACCAATCACCTCTCCCCAACTTGGCGCCCGCTTCCGCCGGCGTTCCCAGGTATCCCCCAAATGTGTAATCGCGGTTTTCGGCAACTATGTTTGCGTCTCCTCAATGATTCGCACCGTTATTATCGAAGACGAGCCGTTGACCGCTCAGCCCCTGGCTACGCTGCTGGACGATACCCGGCATGTGGATGTCATCGGAACTGCTGCCGACGGTGCGACGGGTCTGCGTCTTTGTACTGAATTGCATCCCGACGCCGTCTTCCTCGACATTAATCTTCCTGGCCAAGATGGTGTTTCGCTGGCAACGCAACTGACCATGCTGACGCCATCGCCCCGGTTGGTTTTCACCGCGGAAAATGCAGATCATGCAACCGATGCTTTCCGGTTGGGGGCAGTGGATTATCTGCTAAAGCCGCTGGACCCGTTGCAAGTCGCTGAAGCGATCAACCGTCTGCTGGTACAAGTGCGGCCTTCTGAGTTTGGCTCTTTCTTGGGTTCTGCCAATCGTAGCGGCGCGGTTTTAACGGCGGACAAGATCTTCTTCACCGACACCGCTTACGAGCTGTTGCCGGTCACAGACATCGACCGCGACCAGATCCGGCTGCTGGCTCGCCACGAGGTCGTTGCGGTATTGCGACGGGAACGGCGCACCTGGATCCATACCGTGCTCGAGGAGTTTGCCACCTATTATTCCTTGGCTGAACTCGTAGACTGGCTCCGCGGCGATCCATTCATCCGGGTCGGCCGGCATGCCGTAGTGAACTTGCGCGCGGTCGAGCGCGTCAAGCGTTGCGGCGACCGGGTTTACCGGGTCAGATTGCATGACCGGCTCGAAACCGAAATCACAGCTTCGCGCACGGGCGCGGCACGGCTGGCTGGGGCCTTGAAGATCGAACGCTACCGCAATGAGCACGTCTTCTCGGAATGATGCTTTCCTTTTAGGCTATTGCTTAGACTCACCGATATTTTTTGGTCAGCCCGAAAGCTAGTTTCAGAATGTCGGCTGCCGTCGAAAGGCCGTTTCGTTCAGCATCGCTTCTGTCCTGGCGGCAATGTTCTCTACTGTCAATCGCACACATTCCTCTCCCGTGAGTTTACCTAGCTGAGGTGAACGTTCACTGATCGAGCGGACTGGAAACTCCATTTCGCAACAAGGAACAAACGTTAACCCGGCGAATCGAGGAAACCTCTGCGCCAATTTCGAGGAGTTGAGTTTGTGTGGGATAAAAATCTATAGAGAGCGCCTCGCCTCGGCAACGCAATGACGAAACCTCCATCAGATGATTACCTTGACCATACTTTTCTTCCTCCTTGCATCTGCCAGTTTCGCTCTATTGAACTGGCGAAGAACCACGGCGACCGCCATCACGGCAACATTGATCGCGTTTGAAGCCGTGGGATCCGGCTTGATCCCGTCGTTTCTATTAGAGCCGCTACAATCGAAGTCCATCGTGACAGAGAATCCGATCTGGGGAGTGCGGAATGTTATCATCGTCTTAGGGGATGGTACTGCGCGTTTACCGAGCCAATCCACCATTAAGCCCTCCGTTTTGGCATACTCACGGATTCTTGAGGCGATACGGCTATACGTTTTGGCCAAGAAAAGCGACCACCAGTGCACTATTCTCATCAGTGGCGGAGACGCTTCCGGTACCGGGGTAACTGAGGCGGATGATTACCAGGCTGAGATGGTACATCTCGGCGTTGCGGATAGCGATATCTTGCTGGAACGGCGCAGTCTGAATACTTTCCAAAATGCCCAATTTACCGAGGCAATTTTACGCGAACAACGGTTTGATAAATTGTTTCTGGTAACCTCAGGACTGCATTTGCCGCGAGCCCTCTTGTATTTTGGCTACTTTGGTCGGTATCCCACACCGTGCGCCGCTGACTACATCGTTCCGCGGATGTCGATCGTGCCAATAGGATACAATTTGGCTATCGCGGACTTTGCTGCGCACGAATACATCGGGATGTTGCGTTACTACATTTATAATTTGCTTGGGTGGAACCCGGCGGAGAGCCGAAAGGTCTGACCACTAGTCTTCCTGCATTACGTGTGTTTGCCGCTCCGGTGGCGGCGACAAGGAGAGTTGGTCCACGATTCGGTAAATGCCTGCAAGCATCTCCATTGCCGGATCAGACCAAATATCGAGATGATCTTTGATAATCTCCGGTGGCACGGTCGCTATCCAATAGTTTGACGCGTACTGCTTGCGGGCCTCATGAGCCTCAAGTTTAGCCTGAGTATCTGACGGTTCCCGAATGATCCAAGGTTGGGCTGTTCCATCCGGCAACTGTGTATAAAAGATGTTTCGCGGATTGTCGCCACGGAGGTTGCGAGAAAACAAGGTGTCCTCGGTGCTCAAGCCAGCGGGAACGCTTCCGGTGGTGCGTTCGACCACTCGGTTGATCAAGTACTGATTGTGACCGGGTGTGAGGTCGTAATATTGCCAGGCCGGAACCGCTGGTCCGTTATTTCCGAATGGATGATATTGGCGCTGTAAATCCGGGGCAAAGCGCTTGGCCCAGTTACCGAGCGGGTGAAGAATACCGGTGGCCCAATCGCCGGTCGACGTAATAGACACGATGCGCGGCCGAGCGGACGTCTTATGATCAAGTTGGAGGAATTCTCCAAGCTGTTTGGCGTAAAGCGAAGGAGCAGCTGAGTTCAGGAAAACGATGAGATCAAAAGGCCAGCGTGCGTCCTGAGTCGTCTCATGATTCCACTCCGAATTAATGAGGCCCACGCTCGCCTGTCCAATCGCCTGTTCCAACAGGAGCGCCCCGAAGGAGTGTCCGATGACAAACACCCGGTGATGTCGACCATTCCGCTCTTCATTGGGACTTTTCAGTTTAAAGGCCAGGTTAAATACGGCGCGGGCCAGCGGTACCCGCGATACATGGAACTCCGCCCGATCCTTGATTGACCAGTAACTCAGATATTTTGCCGGCGAAATTATGGTATCGGTGATTTTCGAGCTGTTCCACTTGGGATCGGTGAGTTGCGCCCCAAAATCCGCCTGCAGCTGCGGATCGATCTCGTTGGTTCGGGAAATTACCGGTAAGTACTGAGTACCGTGCCAACCCAGATAGACACCTTCGACCCGCAAATTCTGTGAGCGGATCGAACTGGACTCGGCCAGCCGGCGCAGAAAACTCACGAAGTGAAGCACATCTTCGGACTGAGCATTGTTCATCCACCCGTGACAATAGATTACTAATAGCACGTCCGATTGTGCTTTCCGAGTTTCCAGCACCTTCAGAGCGTTTTCAAATTGGTCAATACCAAGAAAACCACCTTTGCCGTCAAACTCAATAAATGAGCAACCATAGTTATGCCCGTCGGCTCGATGAGATTCGATGTAGGCACTATCGCCAGGCGCTAAGGAATTTCCCGCAGAAACCAGGCGAGTCTTAATGTTCCAAGGCGCAGAACTACCTAACATAAGCGTTAAGTTGTCAGAGCAAACAGTATTTGGTGAAAGTCCGCTGTTGTTCAGAAGACTGAGCGAACAGGTCTTGCGTCGCGCAGTTAGTTTAGAGCAATAGAAACCAGGATATTGGCGACCGGTCGCCATTTGTCCCAGATGTCGTAATCGTTGTCCGAACGGGATCTTGCCTTAGACTCGGACCGCTGCTGGCAGAATTGGGTGGCCAACCGATGGAATAACCCAGCGCCGTTGCCGATGCTCGACCCTGGAAGCGTTCAAATGACCGAGCAGACTCGGATCTTGGTCAATGCTGATTAGACCATGTCAGGTGGCAATTGAGACACCGATTGCGTCAGTTGGGCTAAAAAGCGGGGGTTTCTGAAATCCTGAGGTCTGTTACCCAAACTATGAGAATTGCTTGTAAATCGCTTCCGATAGCGGGACGCCCGAATCCGATGCTGGCCCGCCTTATGATTGAATATCGAGGTCAGAATAATTGGTGAAATCGGAATCTTCTCAAATGTTTAGGGGTACTTCTTCCAAGCCGACCGCGGTCGTGACGGGTG
>DATNNZ010000129.1:0-4727 GCA_035601575.1 Chthoniobacterales bacterium | reverse complement strand
CTGAACGGGAACTCACACACCTTTCTTCGGTAAAGTAGGAGTCCCTCCTGATCAGGGGTGTGGTAAAAAATCTGTACGCAATCTTGCTGCGGCAAAAGGCTTCCAGCCGTTGATTCTGTGAGCGTGTCACCCGCGCACTCTGGCGGGCTGCCTCGCCCTACCGGCCCGCGAGTAAGACCAACATCTTAGGAAAAAGTGAGGAGAACAGAGTTTTCTCGCATATCTGGTACGAGTTCCGCTCTCGCGAATGAGATGGACTTAGGGCAGAAACTCCAGTTTTATCGGCGGATCCGCCGAATGTCGTTACGCGATGTAGCCGAAAAAGCGGATTGTTCGCCCAGTTTTCTTTCACAGATCGAATTGGAGCGCGTTTCGCCGACCATCAAAAGTCTGGGAAAGATTTGCCGTGCGCTGGGGGTAACGCCCGCCGATTTTCTTCGTGAAGAGGCGCCGATTGAAGGCCCGGTGGTGATCCCGACCAATCGGGATCGTTGCCCGGTGGTTCTCGAGTGGAAAAAAGCAAAGCTTCTCCATTTTTTGCCTGCAGAAGCCAGTAGCCCGTTCACGGCTCTTTTGTTACGGCTTGAACCCGGTGGATCTACGCCGCCGCGGCACGCGATCCATTCACTGAAAGAACTTTGCATCGTTTTAAAGGGGAATTTGAAGTGTCATATCGGACAAGCCGCTTATCCGCTTTCAGCCGGTGAAAGCATTTTCTTCGATCTGCTGACAGTGCATTCCTGGCATAATTCGGGTTCGGATGTCGGAGAAGTTTTACTCACCAGTCCCAATTCCTTTCATTTGTTTGAGCAGGTAGAGAACGATGTGCGCTGGCATGTTACCTGGAAGCGCCAGCGGCGCCTGCGGAAAAGTTCGAGCCTAACCGGACCAGCGAAGGATCAGAGCTAGCAGTGGCGGTCCGGTGGAAGCGCCGGTACGTTTTGGTCAAATGCGTTGGACAAAACTTGGCGTAAGCGCGTCGCCCTACCTTGATGGGCAGCGCAGACCGGACGGATACCGTGCTACGGCAACGGTAGCTTGACACCAAACTCCCGAGCGGCGTAAGGGCTACCGGTGGCGGTAAGCGCGTCGACCACTGATTTCCAATCTCCAGAATAGCGGCTTTCAAAGCGTTGAACGGCGGCGTTGTACGAATCAATCAACCGCTGTTTTTCGCTCGACTGCACAAAACTATATTCGAGGCTGTTGCGGCCGAGTTGAGTGAGCTCAGCCCAGGAAAGATTGAAATGCCTGACCGCTACGAAGTATTCATCGGTCAGGGTAGAGCCCCACATGCCACGATCATCCGTATTGAGGCAGACCGGAATGCCAAAACGCATCAAACGCGGAAATGGGTGATCGTCAAAATTTGTTATGTAGCCGAGCAGTTTGTTACTAATCAGGTTTACCTCAACCAGGTTCTTGTTCGCACGCATTACTTCCATGGTTTCAGGATCGGAAAGGAGATTGACTCCGTGTCCAATGCGTTGGGCCCCGAGAAACAGAGTGTCACGCACGTGACGATTTGGTTCATCGCTTTCGCCCGCGTGAATCGAAAGGCTAACGGCCGGATATTTGCCCATCATTTTCCGGTAAACGGAAAGGAAGCGTGCCGGATATCCTTTCTCATTGTCTTCTCGGCCGGCCATATTGATGCCAACCCAGAGATCACGATTACGGTCGACAAAGGAATACGCATCTTCAACGCCTTGCTCCGCCGTTGGCGTGAAACGAAGGACCACCGCCTGGAAACGCACCGTCACCCCGGTAGCGAGCACATCGGATCGATGTAAACGTTCCCGGTAGAGGTCCGCCATCTGATCTACCGAGATCGAATTGCCATCCTTGTCATGAAACTCGGTGGGTGCTCCCAGTCCGAACACCAGGTTCTGGGTCTCGATGTAACGGACTCCTTCGGCTCCAAAATGTTTCAGGTTCTCGACTAGTAATTCGATCGTCACATACGGGCTGTAGAGCATGCCGTGAATTCGCGGCCAGATTTGCTCGAAAAACTTCTCTCGGCCGTCTCCGGGCTCCCCCAGCCAAAGTGACGCCAGCCATTTTGCCTTGGTCTCAGCGTCAAGGTTGGCCAAAGGCTCGTATTCCGCCTTGGCGGTTTCCGGTAAACGATCGTATCGCCATCGGGGAATCGTGATGTAGTACATGACGGGCGAAATCTTCGAATCAAGAATTTTCGTCCGCGTATAAAAGGTGTCGCCATGCGTTTTTACCGGATCGGTGGCAATTTGGTACCACCACTCGGGCCAGACAGCGCCATCCTGATGGTTGTGGAGGTCACCGCCCTTAGGCAGATCATAAAGGAAGCGGTAAAGCTGTTCGTCAGTTGCCGTTTTTTTTATCTCCGCAAAACGAGCGCTGAAATCGTTTTCTGCGCGCATCGGCGCCATGAACGCGGCGAACAAAACGCTCAGTGATGCCAGTGGCTGGAGTAGCGTATGACGGAGACAGGAATTAGAGCGATACCCAATGTGTTCGGTTTCAGTTCCCGGCGATGACGGCGTTATCGGCGCTCCCGGCGTTGCTCTTTGAGAGGATGGATTCGGCATAACAGATGCTTAAAACGATCTCTTATGTTGGTATCACGGACGTCGCGACGATGAGAACAGATTTCATGCCGGATCGGACAACGGCGATCCAATTGGTTGAGGCGTTTCGCTTGCTCGTCGCTGATTTCGATGGACGTTCGACTACTCGAGTCATTGGTACCGGCGGCAGATCATTTGAATTCTTTCCGACGGCTATTACCGATAACATTCCCCCGCTCGAACCCCGGCTCTCCCACGCGGTTTGTCTGTTAAGCCGCTTTCATCTTGAGCATATAGCCGAAGCGACGCTCGGTGTCGGCGAGGAAGATCGGGGAGCGATGATCATCTCTGATCTTCTGCTTTCTCACAATCTGGCACGGACGTTGGCCCGTTGGACACCGACCGGAGCTCCCGGCGAAATTCGCAAAGTTCTTTCGAGGGTTGACCAAGCTCATTTGGGTCGAATGCCCGCGCAATTAGCGGAAGAGGTAGCGAGCCATTTTCCGCCCGGTTTTTGTATTTTCGGCTCCGGAGGAGACTCCGGTTCAATATAACGGACAAGTGTACAATATTGATCTCACTGATCAGTATTTCGGCTCTTTTTAAGCAAGCCGTTGGCATCCGGTGAACCAAAAGCCGTTGTTAACCAGTCGGTTTCTTCGGTTCGCGCGGAAAGTCTTTGATTTTTCCGGATTCTAATTTGTCACGAAAACTGCTCAATTATTGTCATGCTCGAACGCGTTTTCTCCCTGTCAGAACATCGTTCTACTGTAGCTCGTGAGATTGTGGCCGGTTTTACTACCTTCGCGGCGATGGCTTATATCCTGGCGGTTAATCCGGCGATTCTTTCCCAAGCGGGAATCGATAAAGGCGCGTTGGTAACCGCAACCGCAGTTGCTTCGGCAATTATGACTATCATCATGGCGCTGGCCACGAATTATCCGATCGCGCTTGCACCTGGTATGGGCGTTAACGCGTTCTTTACCTACACGATCTGTTTGGGTAAAGGCATACCCTGGCAGGCGGCACTCGGATATGTCTTCTACAGTGGCCTCATTTTCCTGATTTTGTCTGTCACCGGTCTACGCCAAAAGCTGATCGCCGCAATTCCTTTGGAATTGAAGATCGCTATTACCGCGGGTATCGGGTTCTTTATTGCATTAATTGGCTTGAAAAACGGAGGAGAGATTGTGGCAAATCCGGCTACATTTGTTGCTCTCGGGGATCTGACAAAGCCGGCACCGTGGTTAGTAATTATCGGCATAATTCTCACCGCCATCTTGATCGCTCGAAAGATGCCAGGTGCCATCATTCTGGTGATCATTCTCATCACGATTATCGGATTCTTTGTTCCCGCACCGGACGGTTCAGGTTCCCTAACGAAACATCCTGATGCGATCTTTACCTGGCCATCGTCGTTAAGCCCAACCTTTCTCAAACTTGATCTTAGCTATTTTTGGCAGCATCTCGTGATCTCGATTCCGCTCGTTCTGGCGTTGTTGTTCGTGGACCTCTTCGACAACATGGGAACCTTGATCGGAGTCACGAAACGAGCCGGGCTGCTGGACGAGAAAGGCAACTTACCTAAATTGGGCCGGGCCTTACTGGCTGATGCTTGTGCAGCTATGTTCGGTTCTCTTTTAGGTACGTCGACCGTGACCAGTTACATCGAAAGTGCCGCTGGCGTTGAGGCTGGCGGACGAACCGGATTGACTGCCGTTGTTACCGCGATCTGTTTCTTGTTGGCCCTGTTTCTAACACCATTGATTTTGATTGTCCCAGCGGTTGCGACCGCTCCAGCGCTGGTAATCGTCGGTGCCTTTATGATGCAGGGACTGGGTGAACTAGACCTCGCCGATTTTACCAAGGCGGCACCTGCCTTCATGACTATTATTATGATGCCGTTTGCGTTCAGCATTAGCGAAGGAATCGCATTTGGTCTGCTCACTTACGTCGCGATCAAAGTTGGGATCGGTCGAGGCAAAGAAGTTGGAGTCGTGACCTACGTGTTAGCCGTGTTGTTTTTGCTGCATTTCTTGTTCGGACGGTAGGGCGCTCGCTCCGCGACCGCCGCATCGGATCAACCTGGTTTGGCCGCAGCTTGACTCTAGTCAAAATCAGGATGTACCCTTAGCGTGTCACCAATGCGCCGGCGCTCTGGGAGATGATGGATTCGCCGAA
>DATNNZ010000128.1:0-3681 GCA_035601575.1 Chthoniobacterales bacterium | reverse complement strand
TTAAGTCCTGCACCAGCCACCGCTCAGAGCCCTTCGCCGACTGCCGAAGAGAAAACCAGCGGCGGCGTGCTCGGCAGTAACTGGTTGATCGACAAGTTCCGCAAGGGTGGCCCCATTATGTGGCCGATTTTGATCGTATCGATTGTCGGGCTCACGGTGGTGATCGAGCGAATCTTTTGGTGGGGCGGCCGCTGGTTTCGGCGCGATCCGAAACGTATCGAGAAAGTATTCACCGCAATCGAAAACGGCGATATTGGCGAAGCCTCCAGGCTTTCCCGCGGATCGCGCGATCCAGTTTTGCGAATGATGTGGAATGGCCTAAATCACCAACATGCTTCGCTGCAAGGTGCATTGCAGGTCGCTGCTGGCATTGAGATCAAACGCGCCGGCCGGTTTCTCGTGGTCATGGATACGCTGGTCACGCTGGCTCCGCTGCTCGGTCTCTTGGGCACGATCACGGGTTTGATTCGTTCATTTAGCTTCCTTGGCAACGAAGAGCTGGCGGTGCAAGCAGTCACCGGCGGTATTGCAGAAGCACTGATTGCCACCGCGTGTGGTCTCGGTATCGCCATCTTCGCGCTCGTGCCGTTTAACTTTTTCACCTCCAGAGTGTCTAACTTAGAGTTCGAACTGCAGACGGCAGCCACGAACCTGGAAGTGATGTTAGGAGCACAAGGGGCGGCGCGCGAGATGGAGATCGCTGGGACACACCAAGCTACCGGGAAAGGTTCGTCGATCTAAAGGTATCCCAATGCTCGTAAAGTCGCCAATTCCGCACAAGAAAGGGCGGATCGAGATCATCCCATTGATCGACATCATGTTCTTTCTGCTGGCCAGCTTCATGATGGTGAGCTTGAGCCAGGTGCACATGAAAGGGATTAAAGTAAATCTGCCTACAGCCAGCTCCGGCGAAACTCAGTCGAAGCGCGAGTATATCAGCGTGTCGGTCGATAAAGATGGCCATTACTTCTTCGACAAGGACGAAGTCACAGACACTGAGCTGCAGCAGCGCTTGGTAAAGGTGCATCAATCGTCACCTGAAGCGAAAGTATTTTTGCGCGGTGATCGCGACTCGGCTCACCTAAACGTTGCCCATTTGCTTGATATGCTCCGCTCGGCGGGATTCTACAAAATCTCCTTTGAAATTAAAAGCGAGGCGCTCAAGGGAGTCCCCGGGGGGCCCCAGGGGTAATTTTTCATATGGCCATAACGCCAGTAAAGCCGTTACTTTTCCAGCCAGCCCCGCGTTGGCATTTGTGGACGGCTCTGGGTGGCGCAGTGGCGATTCACCTCACCGCGGTTGCACTCGCTCAAAGGCGCGAGGCGCCACCGGTAGAGCTTCCTCCGCAACCACCCCAAGTCGTCGAGGCGACATTGGCGCCACCTGAGGCCACTCCGCCGCCAGAAGATATTCCGCTGCCCGAGCCTCCACCGCCGCCAGAGATAAAACCGGAGTTTGTCGAAGAAAGAACACCTCCACCACGGCCACCACCAGCGGCGCAACAAAAATTCACGCCAATCAAAGCCCAAGCGATGACGATGTCCCGAGCGAAGGCTCTCGCCGTAAACGCGCCGCGTCCCCAGTATCCGTACGAGGCGCGCTCTCGTAAGATCACCGGGAGTGGGGTTTGCGTCGTGCAGGTTGATTCAGGGAGCGGCAACGTGACCGAAGGTTCCATGACACAAAGCACTGGTAGCCCGATACTGGATAATGCCGCCCTCAGTGCCTTCCGGCAGTGGCGATTTAGGCCTGGGACCGTTTCCCAAGTCAGAATTCCCATTACATTCACGATGACGGGCGCCTCGTATTAAATTCTAACAATCTGAGCTATGAGAGTATCTTCACCAGTTCCGCATAAACGAGCGCGCATCGAGATCATTCCATTGATCGATATCATGTTCTTTCTGCTTGCCAGTTTTATGATGGTAAGCTTGAGCCAAACCCACATGAAAGGGATTCGCGTCAATTTGCCGGCTGCGGTGGGGCCTCCGCCAAGTGGAGTAAAGGATTTTGTCTCCATAAAAGTGCTGGAAGGAAACGCTGTGTTCTTCGATAACCAGTACGTAGCAGATGACCAGGTCCTCCCGCGCGTTTATGAACTTCACCGGTCAAATCCGGACATCAAAGTCTCGATCAGCGCAGCCCCGATGGCCATGTACGGTGATGTCATCGGGGTCCTCGACAAGGTTCGGTCGGTCGGAATCACAAAAGTTGGGTATCAGATCAGAGCAGCTGCTGGCCCTGGCGCTCAGGCTCCGCCTGCCGGCGGTCCACCACCACCACCACCGAAGCCTTAATCGCTCGGCTTAATGGCGGTAAGTTTCGCGGCGAGGGCGCGAATCGCTTGCGCCCGGTGGCTGATTCCATTCTTCAATTCGACAGGCAACTCAGCAAAAGTGTGCCCAAATCCGTTCGGAACAAAAATCGGATCGTAACCGAATCCGCGCGACCCGCGCGGTTGATCGACAATTGCGCCGTCGGCGATTCCTTCAAACGTGCCAAGCATCTGACCATTGCGTGCCAGTGCTAGGACACAACGAAATCGTGCCCGACGTTGATCGCGTTGCGCACCGATTCGCCCAAGCTCGCCCAGTAATCTGTCGATATTTTCCTTATCCGTTGCCTTGTCACCGGCATAACGCGCCGAATAAATTCCAGGCGCGCCGTCGAGAGCCGCTACCTCCAGTCCCGAATCATCTGCAATTACCAAGCCGGATAATTCCTTTGAGACCGCAATCGCCTTCAGCTTTGCATTCTCTTCGAAGGACTTTCCACTTTCCACTATTTCAGAAATCTCCGGATACGCTGTCAGATCGCGCAACTCGAACTTCGGCCCAAGAATCTGTTGAATCTCGCGTGTCTTATTTCGGTTGCGCGTGGCGACAATTAATTGCTGCATGTTTGACAGGATTTACACGATCAACTGCGTTACTTTCGGCAATTGTATTCCAACGCTTAACGATCCTGAGCATTCCTGTTCATTCTATCTAAGACTTCATGAGCGAGCGCCGAAAACCATATCCATTTGATCAGATCGAGCCAAAATGGCAGGCAATCTGGGAGGAGCAGCAGAATTTTCATGCTCCAAATCCCGGCGAGAAAAACTTCGATCCGGCCAAGGCGAAATTTTACATCCTCGATATGTTTCCCTATCCGAGCGGCGCAGGCTTGCACGTTGGACATCCCGAAGGCTACACCGCCACGGATATCGTCGCGCGGTACAAGAGAATGCGCGGATTTAATGTCTTGCATCCGATGGGCTGGGACGCGTTCGGTTTGCCGGCCGAGCAATACGCAATCAAAAGCGGCCAGCACCCTGCCGTGACCACCCGCGAGAACGTAGCCAAATTCAAATTGCAGCTGAAACGCATCGGTTTTTCTTACGATTGGCAACGAGAGATCAACACGACCGAGCCGCGGTATTTCAAGTGGACGCAGTGGATATTTCTTCAGATATACAATTCGTGGTTTAACCCAGAGACGAACAAGGCCGAGCCAATCTCGACTTATCGCGGAGAAAATCCTGACAGCGTTCGACTGGCCTATGTTGCCGATGTGCCGGTCAATTGGTGTCCGGAACTCGGTACTGTCCTGGCCAACGAAGAGGTGGTCGACGGAAAAAGCGAAATCGGCGGTTTTCCCGTCGTCCGACGACCGATGCGTCAATGGATGCTACGCAT
>DATNNZ010000127.1:0-2834 GCA_035601575.1 Chthoniobacterales bacterium | reverse complement strand
CTTCATTGGCAGAATCTTGTGGTTCGAGACTGTCGGGCTCTGCGTTCAGCTGAAGAGATTTTTTCGGCTTTGATTGAACACGTTCGACTGTCCACCGGGACTGGCAAAGTCGTTCCGATGATCACGATCTTCGCTCCCGAGTATTCTGATCAACGCCCGGTTCGCATCTGGAACCGACAGTTGATTGGCTATGCCGGCCACCGCCAATCGGATGGGTCAATCGTGGGGGACCCCTTGAATGTTCCGTTGACTGAAGTGGTTCGCAAACTGGGCTGGACTCGCGACCCGGCAGGCCCCTTCGATCTGTTACCGGTACTTATCGAAACATCAGAAGGCCCGCGCTGGTTTGATTTTCCGGAGGGGCTGATTTTGGAGGTACCAATTCGACATCCTGATCACCCTTGGTTTGAAGAGTTACAGTTAAAATGGTTTGCCCTGCCGGCCGTTTCCGGGATGCTGCTGCAGATCGGTGGAGTGAAGTATCCGGCCGCTCCGTTTAGCGGTTGGTATGTCGGTACAGAAGTCGGAGCTCGAGATCTGGCCGACATTCAGCGTTACAATGTTTTGCCTATGGTAGGCAAGCATCTGGGTTTCGACACCAGATCCGATCGGTCGCTTTGGAAAGATCGCGCTTTAGTGGAATTGAACGCTGCCGTTCTCCATTCGTTTGCTCAAGCGGGAGTGGCCATGGTCGATCACCACACGGTGGCGCGGCAATTCATACTTCATGAGGAACGCGAAATGAAGGCCGGTCGAACCACCCATGCCGACTGGAGTTGGATTGTCCCACCCTTATCCGGATCAACAACGCCGGTGTTTCACAAAACCTTCGAGAATGAGGTGCTGAGCCCCAATTTTTATCATCAGCCCGCACCTTGGCGAAGCGAGGGGCCAAGGCAGGGTGGTTGCCCATTCGGCTTCGGGGCAGCGTTGGAGTAGTCTCAACGACGGGCGCGAGAGGACCGATTGGCAGAGGTAGCGCCGCGGAAGTGATATCAATATCCCGGAACTAAATCCAGGCATGGAGCTATACCATTAACGGACTTGCCTTCTGTATGATATCGATACCATCATTGCGCAATTCAAAGGCGAAGGCGATCTGACCGAGGATTGTCGGCATCGGCCGGTGCCATATTTGAACAACGTGCTCGAGCAGGACCACCGCGCCATCAAGCGGCGGGTCAACGCCAGTCAGCATTTCCGATCATTTTCTGCCGCTCGGCGCACGCTCGCCGGCTACGAAGCGATCCATATGATCCGCAAAGGCCAGGCTTCTGGAAGTGCGTCGGCACCAGGCATCGGTTTGCTCCATCGCTTTATTCTCGGTCTGTTCGCTGCGATGAGCTAAATTTCCGATCATCTACCCCGACCTTCGGCTCGACTGCTAAGTTGCAACGCCTCCTCTAGGAAGGCCTGAGTACCTTGATAGTCGGCCCTGTGTCGACCTCTTGGTCAGAATCAAAACCCTACACGGGCGTGTCAATGGCTGCTGGCGGAAGGCTGGTTCGTTGATCGCAAGATCGGCGGGGAACGGAACTCGTCGGTTGCCGATGTGAACTTTGTCCGTAAACAAGGTGACAATTGGGTGATCGAAGGTGTGGCCTGGGTGAAAAATCCGGGGAACGTTCGTTTGGATTTCAAGGAGTTTACTAGGGAGTTGGGGCAACTATTCGCAAATTGGAAGTATAAACGCGACTGCGCAAAGCTGGATAAGATTGACCCACGGTGGCGACAATACCACGTGATGTGGTGGCGGCGGGATTAATCGATCTTCTGCAATCGGAATCAGGACCGCCAGTGGTCCAACTTGACACCGCCGCGATCCGGCAATAATTGGTCCGCCTGAAATGCGCGGTCAAAAGGTCCGTATCCGGTCCGAAACGATGCATGGAACGTGGCCTGGAGCTTCAAAACTCCCCGCGCACCTTTCTTTTCAGCCTGTTAGGCAAGCCTTTTCCACTTTCGGCGACAAAATAATGGCCCTCGGCGTATTGTCTGGATTTTGTTTATGAAATTCGCCATTTTCGTCATAAGTACCTCGGTTTTAAGGCTAATGGAGAGACACTGTATATCTGTCCCGCCAGCACGCCATTCACGTAGACCGAGGCGGATTGTTTTGTTGCATCGTAGACTCCAGCTACGTGGTACCAAGTGCCAACCGTGGGCGTTATTCCTGAGTCGGCGTATACGGCAACGCCTGGTCCGCCCGCCGCGCCAAAAGGCTGGGTAAAGGTGAACGTATTGGTATCGCCGCGCTTCTGCAGGAAGAAGGTGGCTTGAAAACCGGAGTCTTCGCTAACAAAGGTTTGAAAGCCGCCTAAGCTGTTGAGCTTGACCCAGACAGCGACGGTGAAACTCTTCGTAGTATCGACAACATCTCGTGGGATGTCGGCATAGCTGCCGACTGCGCCGGATAGGTTCAGGGCAAACGGTCCCACCAAGCCGGTTGTCCAACCGGCGCCACCGAGCAGGGAAGCGTCATTCCCATTGCCGGAGGAGTCGTGAGCAATGGTGCCGGAGCCCTCGTCGAATGTCAGGTAAGCAAGCGGATTTGGTGTTTGCGCGGGCAAGACGACAGCGGTTGTCAGCAGGATAAATGCAGGCGCGACCAACGAAAACGGGCGGACATGAGTCCGTATTGCGGAGGGGAGCGAAATACGTGTTCGCATGAATCCTTTCAGTGATGTGCCGAGCTTGGCTCGGTTTTTTTTCCGTTGGAGTGGAATTCGGCCTCTTAGTTGCCTCGCGACTCGACCTGTCTTATGAAATCTTAAATGTCGTCTGCGACGGTCCCGATTGCCGAGCCAGCCGGTCTACCAGTGAGGCGATCGAGG
>DATNNZ010000126.1:0-28430 GCA_035601575.1 Chthoniobacterales bacterium | reverse complement strand
AGTGCCGTGTGCAGCCGATCCTTTGGCGTGAACGATTCGCTCCGGGATTCGCTCGCGATTGAAGGTTGCCAATTTTTCCAGCAACCAATAGTCCTGGAGCAACACCGGACCGCGCGCTCCGGCGGTGATGCTGTTTTGGTTGTCTTCGACCGGGGCTCCGGATGCCGTGGTCAAGCTTTGGGGCGGAATAGGTTCTTGTGACATATTTGTTCCTGTTTTGCGAGTGCTCACACCCACTAGCCGACTATTCGATAGTCTGGAAATATAAGTTTCCTATGCTTATAATAGGAGCAGCCTATGGAGATGCACCAGCTTCGCTATTTTGCTGCTGTCGCCCGGACCGGTAATTTCAGCCGGGCCGCTCGAGAATGTCGCGTAGCACAGCCCTCTCTCAGTCAGCAGATCCTGAAGCTGGAGGATGAAGTCGGTGAACGTCTTTTCGAGAGAACTCAGCGTCAGGCCCTTTTGACTCCTGCCGGCTCGCTCTTTCTGCCCCACGCACTGAGCATCCTGGAAGCGGCAGAGCGTGGGCGCCAGGAGATTCGTGAAATGGGCGGCCAAGTTCGAGGAAAGATCATGCTCGGCGCGCTTCCAACCATTGCCCCATATTTCCTGCCCGACATCATCCGCTCCTTCCGAGAAAAGTATCCGGGCGTCGAACTGATTATCCACGAGGAGACGACGGTGCAACTCTTGCGAGCGTTAGAGGAAAAAGAGCTCGACCTTGCGCTTATCAGTGACGCTCCCCCGAACCCGCGAATCGCGATCCACCAGCTGTTCAGCGAAGAACTCTTTCTTTGTCTGCCGGCGTCTCATCCCTTGGTTGGCCAAAAAAAGGTGGTTGCCGGCGATCTCCAGCACGAAAAATTCATTCTCATGCAGGATGGGCATTGTCTCGGTGCGCAAGCCCAGCAGTTCTGTGAAGGCAAGGGATTCCGTCCCGAGATCAGCTGTCGGAGCGCTCAGATCGGTACAGTGCTCGCGATGGTGCAGGCTGGGTTAGGGATCTCGCTTATTCCGGAGATGGCGCTGCCGGGCGCACCAAGAGATGGAATCGTCTACCGCCCACTCGATGGCGTACGGCCTCGACGCGTACTGGTTCTTGCTCAACCGAGACAGCGCAAACCGAGTCTTTGCGTAGTTGAGTTTACAAAGTTTGTGCAGGCGACCGCACCGCTACGCGGTGATGACAAATAGCAAATAGCAGATAGCAAATCAGCTATCGGATGTTTGTCTCCGGTACGAACCTGATCGTTGTTGCCTGCCCGAAAATACGGTAGCGATCCGGCGCTTGCCTGCCAGCCGTCGGACCGGTACCGAAAACAACGCCGGGAATGCCGATCACTTTTCTGCTACGCTGGAAAGTACCGGCTTGATATCCAATATCGGCGTCCCGTCCAATACCTCAAGCGGGTAAACTTTCAGCCGGCTCCTGCTTTGAATCTCTTTGATGACCACCCGATGGAGACCGATCGGATTTGGGCGGTCCGGAGACCGTGTAGAAAAGACTCCTCGCAAAGGGCTGCTCATTTCTCCCCTCGGTCGCACCTTCAAGAGATTGCGCCTACCTTGATCGAGCCAAGTAAGGACTAAGACTTCATCCTTTTCTGCCAGCCCATCAAACCCATCCGCAAAGGCCGGATCAATGACCAGCCAGGCGTCTGGTGCGCCTTCGTAACCTTGCTTTGGGCAAGCGTCCTTCGATTTAAGCGGTGACTCAACCAGACCGATCGGCCGCAGTAAATATTGCATATCAGCCATAATAATCTCGATGATCTGACCGGGGACAGTTACAGATTTCGTATCATGTGAAAGTATTCGTCTCCAGCGATTTGCTTTCTGCCGGCAACGCGGAATTCGAGTCGTTCATACAACCGCATTGCGCCCGAATTTCCTATATCAACCAGGAGCCCAATGCGATTGTGCCCGAGCTTACGGGCGTGTTCACACGATGCCTCAATCAAATCCCGGCCGAATCCTCGACCCTGACAGTTGGGATCAACGCTGACGGTGTCCAGATAAAATTCTGAAGGTTCAGCTTCGGTGGGGATACGGTAATCGGAAAGGCTAGACTTCCGGATTGCAGCTTTCTCAAGTGGTTCATCCAATATCCTGGCTATGGAGCCGTCATAAACGAGTGCAACGCCGACAACCTCTCGACTGCGCTCGGGGAGATCGTTTCGACTTCGCTCAACGCTCGAATCTTCCAGAACGAGCGCATTTTCATAGCTCACCCGATTAGCTTTCTGCCGAAAAAACTGGTCAAGGATGATGCCAGCTTCCTTACGGTCAGTCGCCCCGGTCAAAACGAAGGCGATGGATCCGATCGCGTTCAAGATTAGAGCAACCGCTTCCGATGCGTCACTGGGAACCGCGGGTCTGATCACACCACTACGTGGTGATGACAAATAGCAAATAGCAAATAGCAAATTTTGGCTATCTGCTATTTCTCTCGGTAAGGGCGTCACCGCTGCTGCCGGCTCGGACTGGAGTCGAACAGGTCCGTTGAGGCCTGGCCTGACCACTGTCCGTTCTTTGCTATCTGCTATTTGCTATCACCGCGTAGTGGCGCTTGCCAGGCACCAAGTGGTATTCCAATTCGCTTACCGTTTTCTAAAACGTTACCGCTCATGAGATCTCGATAATAGTCAATCCATCCAGAAACCGGCGACTGATTATATCCGTGTCGCGCGCCCCCGTCAGCGTCTCCATGCGGCATCAAATAGCCTTTGCGGGCAAAGAAGGCGCAAGCTCCGTGCAACCACTCATGCAGCCACACTTCGCTAATCATTGGTATCTCCCATCTCCATGTCTCGGTATTAGCCACAGCCGCATAGGTTGCTTCGTTCGACCAGCGGGAAGCAGCGATAGCTAGTCCCCATCCTCCTGACGGTATTGACGTGTCGTCTGCCAAATTTCGCTGGGGCCAAAGAACAAATATGGAATCATAATGCCCCGACGGCGCGAATCGCTCAATCTCTTCGCGCGTGTCGTCGGGTGACGGCCAATACTTCTCTTGACCGATCAGAGTCAGCGAGGTGAGATGTCTGTCAATTCGATTGATCTGATATTGGATGCTGGCCCTTCCCGCGGTTAACTCTTCGACCAGGAGGGGAAATTTTTCGAATGAGTTGATGGCATCCTGAACCTCCTGCTCCGACAACACGTAGGCAAAACGCTTTGATCGGTTCCCTTGGCAGCGATAGCTCACGTCGATGCCCGAATAGATGAGAAGTAATGTTTTCCAAATGGTCATGGGATCGAAAGCGCAAGAGTATTTTAGATGGATTCCCGGCGGGTCGTAGTAAATTGTCGTGAGTTCGCCTTTCGCATCACGAGCGGCACGTCGTTGAGCGACAGCGAAAAGACGGGTGTGCCAATTGGCTGTGGCGCGCGAGGCTCACAGGTCCGACGTGCAGGGTTTTACGACCCGAAATCTGCCGGACTGTATCGCCCTGCTCGCTGTGAGCTTCGCGGGCGACGGCATCAGATTGGCAGAGGAGCGTTCTCGCTCAGTGCATTTGGCGCATGAAGATATCCCCGGCGCAACGGTTTTAAGACTGCGATCGCCATAATCGCGGCGAGAAAATCCATCGCGATCATCACGGCAAATACAATGATCCAATTACCGGTAACTTCGTGCAGCCAAGCAGCGAGCGGCGCACCAACGATTGAGCCGATACCTTGGGCCATGTAAAGAAAGCCGTAATTGGTTGTTGCATGTCGTTCTCCGAAAGTGTCGGTAAGTGTCGACGGAAACAACGAGAAGATTTCGCCCCAACCGAAAAACACGACGCCAGAAAGGAGAACAAAAAGGATGGCGTGTTGTCTGGTGGCAAGCCACAGCAACATGGCCAGGCCTTCCAAACCGAAGGCCAAGAACATCGTCTGCTCGCGGCCAATGCGATCCGATAACCAACCGAAGAAGGGACGGGTCAACCCGTTGGTAAAACGATCAATAGTGAGAGCAAGCGGTAACGCTGTGGTGCCGAATACCATAGCGTTGGCAACGCCGAAGTCTTTTGCGAATGCGGCCATCTGGGTAATGACCATCAGGCCCGAGCTCGACATCATCGACATCATTACAAACAATACCCAGAAGATCGGCGAACGAAGCATGACAAGCGGAGGAACTCCGGTTCTTGTTGGCGCGGATCCGGGGTCACTTGATTCGAAATGAGTGGGAGGGCGTTTCATTCCCTGCGCGGCCAGGAGCCCGATCGCGCCAAAGATTAGGCCGAAAGTGATCAACGTTGATTGCGGCCCAGCCGCAGCCAAGCTCCCCGAAATTGGGAACGTGGTAAGGATAGCCCCCATTCCATAACCGGCCGCGACAATGCCGCACGCAAATCCTCGCCGGTCGGGAAACCAACCCACCATCAGACCAACGACACCGACATAGATGATGCCGGTCCCAATTCCGCCAAGCAGTCCGTAGGTAAGATACAGGCCGAGAGTGGTCTTTACGGTTGCCGCCAAAACCCAACTCGCGGCCGAAAATATCGCCCCGATCGACAGCAACGTGCGCGGCCCGAACAAATCGACCAGATATCCTTGAAATGGTGAGAGGAACGTTTGCAGGACAATAAGAACTGAAATCGTTACCTGCACTTGCGCCAGCGTCGCACCCAGGTGCGTAGTGAAGGGTCCGGTGAAAAGAGTCCAGACATACTGCGGACTAGAAATAGCCATCATACAGACCAACCCAAATAGAAGTTGTAGCCAACGGCTCGTTGGGAGCTGACGTGGTGCGAAAGACTCGGTCGACATACCTCTTGCCGAGCATGGCTTGTGCCAAGGCGGGAACGCCGGCTTGCCCGACGACGTGTCCGCCGAAGCTTTAGCGAAGGAGGAAGCTTCCGGAGTTTCGAACGACGGGCGAAGTCGGGGAACGCTGAACGGTGATTGGTGATCGGTGATCGGTGAAAAGTAAGCGACGAGCACGCCGCTCGTGATCGGTAGCGGTCCGGCGGCTGCCCATATGCGTCAACTTAACGAGGCCAGGCGCATGGGCGATGCGGCATTGTGCGCGTAGGATCGGGCCCGCGGCTAACGGGCAACTTTCAGCTCACCCAATCGTCATGACCTGACGAATTGTTTTGGCGTCGGCTAAGCGATCGAATGCTTCATTTAGCTCGTCGAGCCGAACAATCTCGCTGAGAAGTTTGTTAATTGGGAGCTTGCCCCGCTGATACAGGCTGATGAATCGAGGTATATCTCGGGCCGGAACACAGGAGCCAAAGTAAGAACCTTTGAGGGTCCGCTCTTCAGCCGTCAGTTGTACAGCCGGGATGGATAAGCGATGATCGGGGTGAGGAAGACTGGCGGTTACCGTTGTGCCGCCACGCTTGGTTATTTCGTAAGCTAATTGCAATGCGGCCACCGAGCTTGCGCCTTCGAAGGCATAGTCGACTCCGCCTTTGGTCAGGTCACGAATCTCCTGAGCGGCGTCTGGTCCCGCCTTCACAGTCTTGGTTGCTCCCAGCAGCGCTGCGATCTCCAGCTTCTCCGGCTTTGCATCGACCGCAATGATTTCCGTCGCTCCAACGAGATTCGCGCCCATAAGCATACTCAGCCCAACTCCGCCCAGACCAACTATCGCCACTGAATTACCGGCCGGGACCTTTGCCGTATTCACTACCGCTCCGACGCCGGTGAGAACCGCGCAACCAAACAGCGCAGCTTCATGGGCCGGCAACGAGGAGTCCACCTTGATGGCCGATCGCCGAGATACAACGGCATATTCGGCATACCCGGACACTCCAATGTGGTGATACAAGGGTGCTTTGCCGAGGCGCAACCGTCTTGCTCCAGAAAGCAAAGTTCCCGCCACGTTGGAGCGAGCACCTGGCTCGCACAAAGCCGGACGACCTTCCAGGCAAGGAATACAGCTGCCACAAGAAGGGATGAAGGCTAAAACCACCTGATCGCCCGGCTTCAGATCGTCAACGCCGGCACCGCACTCCTGAACTTCGCCGGCGGACTCATGACCCAGGACCATTGGAGTAGGTCTGGGCCGGTCTCCGTTGACTACCGAGAGATCGGAATGACAAAGACCAGTCGCCTTGATCCTGATCATTAATTCGCCTGGTCCGGGTGGATCGAGACTAACCTCTTCAACCGTCAGCGGTTTGGAGTTCGCATACGGGCGAGAACGTCCCATCTCGTGCAAAATCGCGGCTTTCATTTGTTCTAGGTTTGGAAGGTTGAGCTCAGGACCCCTTCGTACTCTTCCATATTGTCTACATCGCGTACGACGTGATCGTTTTCCATCTCGAGAACGAGCACTTTCTCAGGATAGCGCTTGATAACGCCTTTGCAGCCTACGTCGCCGACAACTCTCAAAATCGCCTCCCGATACGAAGAGTCCAGGAGAACCGGGTTGCCTCTTTGTCCATCAAAAAAGGGGACAACAATGTCTTTGTTAACTTCTTTCGCCTGAGTGAACGCATTCAATATGTGGTTCACATCCGCCGGTTCAAGGAGCGGCTGATCGGCCAGATAGACCATGATCCCGTCTGCCTGACGAGACACCGCCTCTGCTCCGGCCCGAACCGAAGTGCTAAGACCTTCGCGGTAACCGGGGTTCTCAACCAACTTAACCTGCTTTCCCCGGAGCTCTTCTCGTACTTTCTCCGGCTCGTGCCCCAAGACCACGACGACCTCGTCGATTTTGGATGCCAATAGCGTATCGACCGCGTGCGCGATCAGAGCTTTACCCTTGAAATCCAGGAGCAGCTTATTCTGCCCCATTCGAGTCGACATTCCGGCAGCCAGGACGATTGCGGAGAGCATTAATTGTCGTCCTCTTCCATAAATTTCCTCGCCCATCTTGGCCGATGGTCATGCATTGGCTCAACCATCTCACAATGGCGCGGAACTCAAGTAGGTTTCCGGCTGGCGGTCGAATGCCTGTTTGCAGCCGGCGCAGCAGAAGTAATAGCTCTGGCCGCGATAATCAGAAACGTATTTTGCCTCACTCTCATCCACCAGCATGCCACACACCGGATCCTTTGCCGCGGACTTATCGAGCCTGGTCCCCACCATTTCTTTCCCGGCAATCGGTGCGTTCCTGGTTTTCCTCATCTGCACGATTTCGGCAAGGATGCTGACTGCAATTTCCTGTGGCGACAGACCGCCAAGATGCAGTCCGGCGGGAGATCTGATTTGAGACAACCGATCTCGTGAAATGCCTTTCTCGGCCAGAAAATCGAAGACTTTTTGCGCCTTGACCTCGCTGGCAACAAACGAAATGTAGGACGCATTCGTGCGCGAAGCTTGCTCAAGCGCTTCCTCGTCTTGCTCTCCCTGAGTCGACACCACAACATACGTTTCCGGGGTGATCTGATGAAAATCCAACTCTCCCGCTCTGATATCGGCGTCCGGAAAGCTCTCTTCGCTTGTGCCACGACCGATGACCGTGATCCGATAACCTACTGCTTTGCCCAATTTACATAAAGTTTGCGCTACCGGCGATCGGCCAATGATGACTATCTGCGGTCTGGATAAAACCGGCTCGATGTAAATATCCAGTGCTCCTCCGCCGTGGCAGGTCATAGTATAATTGACTGTTCCGTCATCAGGTTCCGAGGCGCCCGCCGGCGCAATCCGAACTAACCGCGGATTACCGTCCTGGATCGCTTTCAGCGCCTCTTGAATCACCACCGGCCGAACACATCCGCCGCCAATCCATCCCCAAATAGTGCCATCGGCTTCGATGATTGCTTTGTCGCCCGGCTTACCGGAGACGGGCGGTTGATAACTGACGACGACCGCCGTCGCAAAAGGGCGTTCTTGCGAGCGTAGGGCAACGGCTCGACTTAAGAACTCGTCAAACATTTTCTAGCGAACATCAAATGTCTCTTTGCGTTTGCTCGCCTATCGCGGACCAGTGCCTCTGAAGATTCGCCGGAACAAGCGACCCGCACTCTCCTTGGCAACCGTCAGTACGAGAGGAACGGCTTTAATCGGCTGGGGCTGCGACGCAGTCCCGGAAGTTGACGACTGTTCGGTGCCGGCAAGGCGCTCCTGTTGAAGCTGCGTTCGAAGGTTGCTCGTGAATTCTTCGAACATCTTATTCGATACTTCCTGAATCATGCGCGCACCAAGTTGAGCCAGCAGTCCCACCACATTGACTTCCGACACCGTTACTACTTCCGTACTTCCGTCGGACAGCGCTCGAGCCTGTCCGGTCATCTTCATGGAGGCGCTGCCCTTTCCTCTCACATCCTGACCCTTACCCACCATTTGGATCTCATGCTTCTCGTTGTCGAGAAGTGCAATGTGGGCTTCACCGCGGTAGTCGGTGACGCTTGGGCCCACTTGAACTTTGATCAATCCTTTGTAGGTGCGATCATCCAACGCCTCGGTGACCTGCGCCCCGGGTATACAGCCGGCCACTTTTCTCGGGTCACTAAGGAATTTCCAAACTCCGTCTAGTGGCTCCTGAACCTGAAAAGTCTTCTCGATCTTGATTGCCATGGAAGCTAGTCCGCAATGCCCTTGGCTTTCAAGATCTGCCAGACCTTCCAGGGCGTAATCGGCATATCGATGTGTTTAACGCCTAAATGGGAGAGGGCATCGACCACCGCGTTTACAAAAGCGGCAGGAGAGCCGACGTTGGGTGATTCGCCGACGCCCTTAGCTCCGAGCGGATGATGCGGCGATGGTGTGCAGGTCTTGCCCGTCTCCCAGTTGGGAGTTTCCACCGCAGTCGGCACCAGATAATCCATGAAAGTGCCTCCCTGGATGTTGCCATTCTCGTCATAGGCAATCTCCTGCATAAACGCTATCGCTAAACCCTCGGTGAGGCCGCCGTGGATCTGACCTTCGACAATCATCGGATTGATGACGTTTCCGCAGTCATCGACGGCCACGAAGCGCCGAACTTTTACTTCACCGGTTCCCTTGTCGATGTCGACCACACAGATGTAGGTACCGAATGGAAATGTCAGATTGGGCGGATCGTAATAATGGACGGCTTCCAATCCCGCCTCGAGACCGGGAGGCAGGTCGGTATAAGCAGCGAACGCAATCTCCTGGATCGTCTTCGATTTACCAGGTGCACCTTTGATATAGAATTTTCCTGGTTCCCATTCGAGATCCTCTTCATTGACTTCAAGCAGGTGCCCGGCAATCTTTCGCGCCTTTTCGCGAATTTTGCGGGAAGCCATCGAAGTAGCAGCTCCAGCTACCGGAGTACTGCGACTGGCGTAAGTCCCAAGGCCATATGGCGCGGTGTCCGTGTCTCCTTCTTCGATCGAGATGTCAGCAACTGGAATCCCAAGCTCCTGCGCGATTATTTGAGCAAAAGTCGTTTCATGCCCTTGCCCTTGAGCCTTAGTCCCCATCCGTGCAATCGCCTTGCCGGTGGGATGAACTCGGATCTCGCAGCTGTCGAACATTTTGATACCAACTATGTCGAAGGTGTGCGCTGGTCCTGCTCCGACAATCTCAGTAAAGCTGGAAACGCCGATCCCCATCAGCTCGCCTCTCTGGCGTTTGTCTTCCTGTTCTTTGCGTAGATCGAGATAACCGATTTTTTCCAACGCCAAGTTCATCGCGGCGTGATAATCGCCGCTGTCATAGCTCCACCCGAGCGGGCTCTGATAGGGAAACTTGTCGGCCGGAACGAAATTTTTGAGTCGCAATTCGACCGGATCCATTTTCAATTCTTGAGCGAGGACATCCATGGCTCGTTCGATTAAATAGGCAGCCTCAGTGACTCGAAAGGAACATCGATAAGCGATGCCGCCAGGCGCTTTATTGGTGTAAACACCATCTACTTCGCAGAACGCCGTCGCAAAGTCGTACGAACCAGTGCAGATGCTGAAAAGGCCAGCCGGAAACTTCGACGGTTGAGCGGCAGCATTGAAGGCGCCGTGGTCAGCAAGGGTCTTGACTCGCAATCCTCTGAGCGTTCCATCCCGATCGGCCGCAAGCTCAGCTGTCATATGGTAATCCCGTGCGAACCCGGTCGATTGAAGGTTCTCTGATCTCGTCTCGATCCATTTCACTGGACGCCCGAGTTGAAGCGAGGCTACCACTGCACACACATAGCCGGGATAAATCGGCACCTTGTTTCCGAACCCTCCTCCGATATCGGGGGCGATGATCCGAATGTTGTTTTCCGGCAGGCCCGCAACCAAAGCGAAAAGTGTCCGATGAGCGTGGGGCGCCTGCGAGGTTTCCCAGACGGTTAGCTTTCCGGTCGCCGAGTTGTAGTCAGCCACGCATCCGCAAGTCTCGAGCGGCGCGGGATGACAGCGTGGAAAGAAGGCATCTAATTTGGCTTTGACCGGAGCACTCTGCAGTACACTGTCGGTCGCTTTCCGATCACCCACCTCCCAATGAAAAATGTGATTGGTCTTTTCTTCGCGATCCTCGCGAAGAATCGGAGCGTCCGCATCGAGCGCTCGATGCGGATCGACGAGAACCGGGAGATCTTCGTAGTCCACCTCCACCAGTTCGGCAGCATCAGCTGCCGTATACCGATCTTCTGCCACTACGAAAGCCACCTCCTGCGACTGAAACAGCACTTTGCCAGTGGCAAGAACCATTTGCTTGTCGTGGAACAGCGTCGGCATCCAGGACAATCCAGCTTTCTCCAGATCCTGACCGGTAATGACCGCGAGTACTCCTGGGAAATTGCGAGCTGCTTCTGTACGAACGGCTTTAATCCGAGCGTGAGCATAAGGACTTCGCACCATCTGCCCGTATACCATTCCCGGAAGATGCACGTCCTCCACGTAGGTGCCTTTCCCTTGGATGAATCGCAAATCCTCCTTCCGTTTTACGGAGTGGCCCATGCCACCAATCTCTGGTGATGTCTTAGGCAACATGTTTTTCTTCGCTCATTTTGTTGGCGGCGTACTGAACCGCTTTGACGATGTTTTGGTAACCGGTGCAACGGCAAAGGTTGCCGGAAATTCCCCAGCGGATTTCCTCCTCGGTCGGATGTGGATTTTTCTCGAGCAAGGCATAGGCCGATAGGATCATTCCTGGCGTGCAAAACCCGCACTGCAATCCATGCTCTTCTTTGAAACCCTCTTGCAGTGGATGAAGCTGCCCATTGTTGGCGACACCTTCAATGGTCCGAATCTCTCGACCTTCCGCTTGAACGGCGAACACCGTACACGACTTCACCGCTCGGCCATCCAGGATCACTGTACAGGCTCCACAATTGGTGGTGTCGCAACCGACATGAGTTCCGGTCAATCCCAGAACATCGCGGATAAAGTGGGCCAACAAGACCCGGGGCTCGATCTCTGCCTCCCGGTCGTGGCCGTTCACTTTAACGCGAACAAGTTTTTTAGTGGCCATAGTAGTCCTCGGTTTGAACTCAGCGAATAGGCTGGGCAGCCGATCGTTCGCGTGCGCGGGTCAGCGCACGTCTGGTTAATTCTTTTACCATTGATACCTTGTATTCAGCGGGGCCACGTAGATCCGAACTGGGCTGGGCGGCTTCGGCAGCAAATTGTGCCGCTTGTTTGATATTCGACTCATCCAGCCTTTTTCCGCGCAGGAAGTCCTCTGCTCGATTTGCTTTGAGCGGTGTCGCCCCCACATTAGTCAGGCCGATTCCTGCCTCCTGACAAATTCCCGCAGCATCAACGGTGACCTGTGCGGCTACACCGACCGTCGCAAAATCTCCCACCTTGCGCTCCAACTTGAAATAGGCCCCGCCGCTGCCTGCACGGGGAATTGGAATACGGATTTCGGTAAGAATCTCGCCATGCTCCAGTGCAGTGGTGAAAACGGATAGAAAGAAGTCTTTTACCGGTATATTCCGCTCGCCTCGCGGCCCGACAGCGATTATCTCGCCGCCGAGAGCCAACATCGTCGCAGGGTGATCGTTGGCCGGATCTCCGTGGGCTAGATTGCCGCCAACCGTCGCCAGGTTTCGCACTTGCGGATCAGCGATCATCGAAGCGGTATCCAAGATAATTGGGTATTTTGAGCGGACCAAATCCGAAGCTTCGAGATCGGCTTCTCGGGTAAGTCCACCGATCTTTAAACACCCATTCTCTTCCTTGATGTACTGGAGACCGGCAATCTGATTGATGTCGATGAGATATTCGGGCCGGGCTAGCCGAACCTTCATCATGGGAATCAGGCTTTGCCCGCCACTCAAGATTTTTGCAGCATCACCGTGCTGTTCTAACAAAGCAACGGCCTCAGGAAGCGTCCCGGGCCGGCAGTACTCGAATGATTGGGGAATCATCTTTTTTGCTTTTCCTTAAAAAAGGGGACATCGACTTCTAGGGCTAAGAAAGGTCTATGAAAAGCAAGTGAGACCAGACTTGGCTGCGCATAGATGGGCAGACGTCCTGGGGGGTAAATGAGATCAGCCACTATCTTCGCACGAAGAGCGCGTTTAGTATAGGGAATTGGTTCGAAGGAGCGCCAAGCGGTCTGCTGAGGTGGTTTAGCTGAACCCGTCTTCGGTAGCGGCGACTGTCCAACCGGAAGACTTTGCCTCATTCAACCTAAAAATCCGAACGGAGCGCCCGGTCTACACTGGCCGGAAATCGCAGTCGCCTTGGCCCCGCCCGCCTGAGCACCTCGGCACGAGATGATGTTTGCGATGGCGACTGCACCCTTAGGTCAGCCACACCAATCGCTTCGTTCAATCCTTTTGGCCGGAAATACGGAGGGGACCGAAGGGGACAGTCGCCGCTACCTAAGAAAAACGCCGCGTTGTCGTGATTTTTACAACGAGCCGGTGACCGCCGCCGGCTCGGAAAGCTGTGAAGGCAAAGGTAACACCACGTGCTCGCGCAACGGGATGAAGGCAGTAAGATCCAGGACGTCGTCATGGAACTTGAGCAAGGTGCTTCTATGACCGACGCTGATCACAGTAGGTCGCCACGACCCGGAGCGAAGCAGACTGTAAAGTCGCGCCTCCCAAGGCTCATCAATCCCCGAGGTTGCCTCATCGAGGAAGAGAAGCGTCGGCGCGGCGAGAAGAATCCGAGCAAAGCCAAGCCGCTGCTGTTCACCGAGTGACAGCCTTTGACCCCAGTTTTCTTCTGTATTTAGTTCCCCGATCAGCCCATCGAGGCCGACATCTTTAAGCACCCTCTTGAGGCGCTCGGGCGGAACGCTGCTTCCGTCGATCTGCGGATACAAAAGCGCGCTGGTCAGCGTGCCAAGCGGCAGATAGGGGCGTTGCGGCACAAATAACGACCGTCCTTCGCCGATCCTGACTTCACCGCGACCGAACGGCCAAATCCCAGCCATTGCTCTTAGCAAGGTACTCTTGCCGGTACCCGTCGGACCAGTGATCAATACCGCCTCGCCCCGGACCGGTGCGAATCTGATTCCCCGTAAGAGCGGTGTGCCATCCGGAAGATCAAGGTCCAGATCGTTGACGGCTACGGCTAAGGCGTTACGTCGAATAGCGATCTGCTGCGGTGCGGAGGCTGATTCCCGGAGTTCAAATAGTCGCTCCTGGAACCGGCTGAGACGCTCGGTCGCTGCCTGCCACGCAGCAATGTCCGGATAGCGAGTAATGATGAATGAGAGCGAGTTATAGACGTAGGAGAAAGCGCTGCCCACTTGCATAAGGCCGCCCCACCCGATCTGCTTTACGAAATAACGGGGCAAGATCACGAGCAACGGAAAGATGACCGCGACCTGAGCATAACCTTGCGTGAACCAATTGAGGCGCATTTGTCGCCCCATGATCATGCGGAAGTTCGCGAAGATATTACGGAACCGCTCTTGGAAAACACCGAGTTCGACCGGCTCGCCGCCATAGGAGGCCACACTTTCCGCGTTTTCGCGCAGACGAGCCAAGCTGAATCGGAAGTCGCCTTCAAACCGCTGCCCGGAGAAATTCAATTGCACCAGCGGCCGGCCAATCTTGATCGTGAGCCAGGTACCGATGCCGGCATAGAGTAGCGCCGCCCAGACGAGATACCCAGGTATGTGGACCACCCCCCATTCGCCGAGCGGGATATCTGCTGGTCCGGATAAGCCCCACAGAATAACGAGAAAAGAACCCAATGTGACCAGCGACGTCAGAAGGCCCACGGACAAAGTCAAGACATAATTCGTAAATTGGTTGACGTCCTCTGCGATGCGTTGATCCGGATTGTCGATTCCGTTCTTCAGTTGCAGCTGATAATAGGAGCGGTTAGCGAGCCAGGCGTTGAGATATCTTTGCGTAAGCCAACGTCGCCAGCGGATTTGCAGCATCTGTTGCAAATAGACGGCATACACCGACAGAGTGATGCCAAGGCCGCCTAAAATAAAAAAGACACCAAGCTGACGGAAAATTTCACCGCGGTCGAACGCCTGGAGCGCGTTGTAGAAACCTCGGTTCCACGCATTGATGCCGACGCTGGTGCAAACCGTGCCTAAATTAAATGCGACGACCGCGAGAAGGAGCCCCCAAGCCGACCATTTTTCTTCAGATGTCCAATAGGTTTTAGCGATAGACCACGCGTCACGCACGAGGCCGCGCTTAGCCGTGGCCATTAACAGATACTCCTTGTCATACTTAACCTACTGCTTATGGCCGGAACGACGTACAATGGTAACACCGAATCGAACCTCCGCTATACACATCGGAATTTTCGAGCGCGAGTTTAGCGGCCCGCGCCATTTTTTCCAGGTAAATATAGCACGCATTTCGACGAGCGTCCGGAGCACCCCCGGTCAGCGCTCTTTTCGTTTCGACGAACAAGGCAGTGGGAGTGTCGCGGAAACTCAGACGAACAAAGACGTTACGAATGAAGAGCAACCGGTTGCACGCCAGGTTTTCACCGGTCGAAGTTGTGCCGGCTGCTGGCCAACGGACGATCGCTAAAATCGTTATTATTTTTTGTAGCCCAAAAAAAAATGGCGCGAAATCCGTTACCCTCTCCGTTTCTCGGATCGCGTTTCCGGCCGGTAAACTGCTCGGGGCTCAGGCTCGGTCGTGGAGCGGAATCCGGCAGCAGCAAGAGCACGAGCCGTGGACGGCAAACTATTTTGCAGGTTCCAGATCAATCCGCTCCGATAGTTCTCAATCGCCAAAAGCGCCATACCCAGGTCGATGCCGATCACAACCGAAGAAGACCAATTTCGGTCAATGTTGAAAGCGTTCACAAACCCATAGTGACCCCAGAGGGCACCCTTGTCCTTTTCGTGAAGAGCATGGGCCGTGGCAATGGCCAGCTCGGGCGTAAACGTGATCGAACAGATCGCACCGGTAGGCGATACCGTTCCGTCGTCCGGATCCCCCAAGACACCATAGGCCATATAGCCGCCCGGTCCATCGCTGGCGTTGAGACCCCAGAAGCCTTGCGCGTAGGTCTGGCGCTCGCTAGCATGGTCAATACAATATTGCCGATGTATCTTCATCGCGTTGGTTGAGGAAACCCAATAATCGAACCCGAGCTGATCGCGCTGATCGCGAAGATCAAAATAGCCGTACGGCATTTGATGAATGAAAATCGGACCTGCTTTCAGCCATTCGAATCCTGCGTACGTTTGCAATGGCCGTTCGAAAGCATCCCAGGTTGATCGCGGTAAGGGTCGAGCCGGCGCGCCCAAGCCCAACAGGTATAGCAAGATCGCCTCGCTGTAGTCGGCGTAATTGTTCGTTATGAATCCAGTTTCGGGCCACCAGCCGTGCGACAACACCTTCTTCTGTGGTTGGGTACCGTTGTTGGTCAGCATCCAGTGCCAGTCGAGTCGTCGATATAGCTCATCGCTCAAGGATGCGATATCGGCTGTGGCCGTCTCACTTCCGAAATACTGTCCGCAAACCAAGGCTCCCATCATCAAGAGAGCAGTATCGATACTCGAGTACTCGCTTCCCCAAACGCGTTCACCGGTCCGTCTATCCACAAAGTGAACCAACCAGCCATGTTGGTTTGGCATGGTAAGTAAAAAGCGAAGGGTGATGCGCGCACGGGTAGCAGCTTCGCTCCGTTCGATCCAACCATGTTCCACCGCGATCGGCAGTGCGGCTAGGCCGTAGCCGGTCGAAGCGATCGACGCTACGGTTTCATCGTCAGGACCAAAATTGTGAGCGCGGTCATTAACCAATCCGGTGGTCGGATCCGTTTTTTCCCAAAAGAAGCGAACGGCACGGCGTTGCACTTCTTCCAACAGTTGTTTATCAGAGGATCTCATCGATGAATTGCAGCAACTTCCTGGCGAGGTTTAAAGTTGGCGAGGTCCACGATCTGGTCGTGAAATTTGCGCAGGGTGGCCCCGTGACCGACGCTCACTACCGTCGGTCGCCATAATTTGCTGCGCAGCAGACCAAGCAGGCGATTTTCAGCCACCTCGTCGAGCGCCGACGTTGCCTCATCCAGGAAGAGCAGCTTCGGTTTGGTGAGCAGAATACGGGCAAAGACGAGGCCCTGTTGTTCGCCCAGCGAAAGGCGGGCAGACCAGTTCTCGACCTTGTCCAATTCGTCCGCAAGTTCCTCCAGTCCCACTTCTTCGAGTACCGCAGGGAGATCCACGGGAACGCTCATCTTTCCGGCGTTGGGGTAGAGCAACACCTCGGCCAGGGTGCCAAGCGGCAGATACGGGCGTTGCGGCACAAACGCGATTTGGCCTTTATCGAGTCTGATTCTGCCCCGACCAAACGGCCAGATTCCAGCGATTGCTCTGAGTAACGTGCTCTTTCCCGAACCTGATGGGCCAACAATGAGCAGTCCCTCGCCTCGGTTTACGGAGAATGTCACACCACGCAAAAGGGGCGTACCATCCGGTAAATCGAGATCGAGATGGTCGACCGCGACACCGCCCCCGCCGCGCCGCCGAATCACGATCGACTGGGGAGCACGCATCGATTCATGGACAGCGATCAGTCGCTCCTCAAAGTCACCCAATCGCTGGGTCACAGCCTCCCAGGTGGCTATATCGTTGTAAGAATTGATGATGAAGGAGAGCGCGTTCTGTACGTAAGAAAAGGCGTTGACCGCCTGAAAGAGGTCACCCAGTAGGATCAGCTTCGCGAAGTAGCGCGGCGACACCACCACGACTGGGAAAATAACTGCCACCTGAGCGTAGGTCATAGTAAAAGCGCTGAGGCGGATTTGTTGCTTCATAATCTGTCGAAAGTTGGTAAACACATTGCTAAATCGCTCATCAAAGAGGCTGAGTTCGACTGGCTCGCCGCCATAGAGCGCAACGCTTTCCGCATGCTCTCGCAGGTGTACCAGGCTGAATCTGAAGTCGGCTTCGAAGCGCTGTCGAGCGGAATTCAATTCTACCAGCGGGCGACCGATGGTGACCGCGAGGAAAGTACCGATCCCGGCATAGATCAACGCCGCCCAGACGAGATAGCCGGGTATATGCACTGTTCCCAACGCTCCAAGCGGAATATCCGCGGATCCGGAGAGTCCCCAAAGGATCGCAAGAAAGGAAAACAACGATACGACCGATGAGATAAGACCCACCGACAAGCTCAAGACATAGCCGGTGAATTGGTTGAGGTCCTCCGAGATGCGCTGATCAGGATTATCGGCAGCACTCCCCAGCTGCAACTTGTAATAGGCGCGATCAGCCAACCAGGCAGCGAGATATCTCTTGGTCAACGATCGTCGCCAACGGATCTGCAGCAATTGGCTAAGGTAAAGGGCAGACACCGAGATCAGTACGGCGAACGTCACCAAGATGCCGAAAATGCCGACCTGGCGAAGCAGTTCCATGGCATCGAACATTTGCAGGGCGTTGTAGAAAGCTCGGTTCCATTGATTGATGCGGACGCCGATATAAACGTTGCCAAGGTTCAGCAAGACCACCGCCACGAGCAGTGCCCAAGCCGAACGCTTCTCTTCAGATGTCCAATAATTCTTCGCTAGGCGCCAGGCGGTGCGTGTGATGATTCGTCTTGGCGTCTCCATTCGTTCGAAGTTCCTTTTCTTCGATTGCTCTGAGCACTCTAAGCGAGTTCGGCCAGGGCACAATCGGTCTGTGCCGACGAAAAATGCCGGACTTTTTTCCGAAAGTCGCGTGACAGCGTGGCTCGCTGCCAGCATCGTAGGGTGATTACTGAAAACGATCTTCGGTTCTTTGAACAGTTTAGGACGAAAGCCTGAAAACACGAGTAAGTGCCTCTGATTACGGTCAGAGGAGAATAGGGAATCAGGTGCAAATCCCGAGCGGCAGCGTCGCTGTGATGGACGACGAACGTCCCAAAAAGCCAGACCATGCGTGCAGTCGGAAAGATCAAAACCCATAATCTCGGCTATCCGCGGATTGGCGAAAACCGGGAACTCAAACGAGCCACGGAAGCGTTTTGGAACGGCTCAATTACCGAAGCCCAGCTGCTCGCCAACGCAGCGAAGTTACGACGGCATCATTGGCAAAAACAACAGGCTATTGGGATCGACCTGATCCCGAGTAATGACTTCAGTTTCTATGACCAGATGGGTGACACCGCAGCATTGGTGGGCTGCGTTCCGAAGCGTTTCGCCGGGAGCGACGTTTCGGTAGATCTGACCACCAGCCAATCGAAGAATTCCGTGAAGCTCGCGCGTTGGGGATTTCTGCAAGAGCGCATTGACTTGGATGTGCTCGCCCACGGTGAGTTCGAGCGGAACGATATCTACCGTCATCGGCTCTTTTCCGCAGACCAAGGAAGTCCGCTAACGGGCTGCCTCCACCATGATGTTTTCCCAGCCGCAGAAATGTTACTGGACCGATCAGCACTGGTTTCGATAAATCACTCGGCTCCCTCCGCTGCCAGCAGCCCGAGCACCTCGCAAATTTCAGCGTCGCTATTTGCAATCATTCCAAATACATTTTGGCGTCAAGGGCCCAAATGAGAGCGGAATCCCAAATCGGAGAAGCAAGCATGGAAGCTGACGGAAATCCGCCATTTTCGGAAGGTCAATATCAACTTTTATTTGAGCGCAATCCGCTACCGATGTGGGTATACGATCCTGCGACGCTGCGGTTCCTTACGGTAAATAAAGCGGCAATTCGGCACTACGGTTATTCGCGAAAGGAATTTCTGGGAATGACCATCAAAGACATCCGTCCGGAGGAAGATGTTCCTGCCCTTTTGGCGGACGTTAAAGCAAATCAGTCTACTCCGACGGTCACAAGCATTTGGCGACATCGAAAAAAAGATGGCACCTTGATCGACGTAGAGATTACATCGCATGAATTTCAGTTTGGCGAGCACAAGACAAAACTCGTTCTGGCCAAGGATATCACCGAGCAACTACGCGCCGAAGCGCAGGTCTGCCAGCTCAATGAAGAGTTGGAAGGACGGGTGAGCGAGCGAACGGCCGAACTGAGGGCGGTAAACAAAGAACTGGAGGCGTTCTCATATTCCGTCTCCCATGATTTGCGCGCTCCGTTACGAGCCATCATCGGGTATTCCCAGCTCGTTTTGGAAGACTACGCCGTTCGGCTCGACACTGAAGGGCGGCGCCTGCTCGGTGTGATTGCCGCCGAAGCGCTACGGATGAGCCAACTAATCGATGATCTGTTGGCGTTCTCTGGTATCGGTCGCCAACGGGTACAAATGACGGATGTTGATATGACGGCATTGGCGTTGAGTGCCTTCCAGAGTCTCATTAGCACGCATCTCCCCAAAGCACCGCAACTGAACATAAAAACGCTCCCTCCTGCACGAGGAGATTCGGCCATGTTGCGTCAGGTCTTTGTTAATCTCCTCGACAACGCGATCAAGTTCAGCCGTGTAAGGAAAGATGCAACCATTGAAATCGGCGGATCGTGTGACCGAGACCAGAATGTTTACTATGTGAAAGACAACGGCGTCGGTTTTGATGAGAGATATGTCGCTAAGCTGTTCGGCGTCTTCCAACGGTTGCACGCGGAGGAGGAATTTGCCGGTAACGGCGTCGGACTAGCATTGGTGCAGCGGATCATCCTCCGGCATGGTGGAAAAGTTTGGGCGGAGTCAAAACTGGGCCAAGGTGCCACTTTTTATTTCGCGATCCCGGTCAGGAAGGAGAACTGAAATGTCGGTTCCAAATGCGGTCGAAATTCTTTTGGTTGAAGACAATCCGCACGATGCCGAGTTGACCCTGCGCGCCTTGCGAAAACGAAGGCTCGCCAACAGCGTCTTGCATGTTAGAGACGGCGAGGAAGCCATTCACTGGCTTTTCGCGATGGGAGCTTATGCCGACCGCGATACCGACCACAAACCGAAGTTGGTGTTGCTCGATTTGAAGCTTCCGAAGATCGACGGACTAGAGGTGCTTCGACAGCTACGTACTCAAGAAGAGACGAAACTCATTCCGGTGGTGATTCTCACTTCATCCCGCGAAGAACAAGACGTTGTCGAAAGCTATCGATTTGGAGTCAATAGCTACATCGTGAAACCGGTAAACTTTGACAACTTCTCGGAAGCTGTTGCGCTGGCGGGCCATTATTGGTTGCTGGTCAACCAGGAGCCGAAGTGAGAGGAACGCTGAGAGCGCCGACAACGTCGACAACGCTGAATATTCATGGAGGCACCCCTTACGCGGAGGGTGCGTCGCTTGCGGCGCCCGGAAACGTCTCAGCATTTGCCGAGGTAGTGAGCCAACGATCCGCTCTGACGTTCGTTTAGCCCAGATCGTTCATCAAGCCTGGAAACGGCCGACGGGTTCTCGAACGAATGATAATGGGCTCGATTCCTCGGCGCGCAGTTAGACGTTTCCGGGCGTCGCAAGCGACGCGCCCTCCGCCTCAGGGGTTGCTCTGCCGGCGTTTCGCTTACGCAGCGCTTTGAAACTCGAGGCTCTCCCCTTCCCGATTTGCGTCTTGCGTTCGGAGCAGCGCGCGACGCAACGCATCGACTCGACGGGTCAATTCCCGGCGCTCGAAATTTTCAGTCCGAAGCTTCCACCACAGGCCCGGAAGGCCAGCGGGAACAAAGAGTAATCTGGTTAGTTCGGCGACGACTTCCGATCGTCCGTAAGCGTTGATGAAGCAGAGCGCGAACGGCAGCCACTGTTCGCTGGAAACCCTGCACACTAGATCCTGCAGAAACACGAGAAGGTCATCTGCGTGGCGCAGCACAGCCGGCAACGACTGATCATGCACTACCTCAAAGTCGATCAGCCGCGCACGATTGGTAGCCCCATCGTAAATAACGTTGTCCAAATGCGGATCGCCATGCGACCACCAATCTTCGAACTGGGGACACCAGAGCCCGTGTGCCCGGCGAAGCTCTCTCCCGGCGGCTTCGAGCGCACCGGTCGTAAGCGTGCCGTGTTTCAAGTGCTCACATAGATGCATTCCGGGAATCGCATCCATGCAGACGGTTCGCGAACCCTCGGCGAACGCGCGGAATCTGGGTTCTTGGAGCAAACGAAAGCAATATATTTCCCAGGGCTGCCATTTCTTGGGATCGACCCAGACGTGAACGCGGCCTTGAGCCAAGCGAAAGAATAGATTCGCCTGCCCGGCAATCAACTCACTTCCCCATCGACGCCGCTTTACCCACATCGGCCTCCCCTGGCGTCTTTCAAATGTGATTGAATTGATCTTGATGCAATTGACTGCTTGATTGGCGGCTTCGGATAGCTCGCGCATTCTGGAGTTTTGTGTGATTCCGTTTCCCATAAGAAACATACCGCTTTTCCGCTTGGGCTGGAGCGGCCACAAATGGCCTGGACGATGCCTGCACGGAACGTGCGGTTCCACCCGGAGCCTGGTTGAGAATCAACGGGTCGGGCTGTTTCGAATTACCAATAAAATTTCTCGCCTATAATTTTCTTTGTTTATTAGTCGTCCCTTTTTGCCCATGCATTCAACTCTTTTATTTGCATTGCCGCCGATTACTGCTCTCCGGGTTTGAATTGATGGTTTTCCACTCTTGACAACGGCTAAATAAAAATCCTCTTTTTATCCTGTCATTTCTCGGCTTGTGCTGTCCCTGTTCCTCGCTTTCAATCTTGTTGCCATTGATCGCATTTCGGTTGTCGACCATAAGATCGCCGCGTGGTTTCATGGGCACCTCACGCGACCATTCATCGATGTGATGCTGGCTTTGAGCGACGTAGGTTCTCCTTTCTGGATCGCCGGAATCACGTCGATTGTGGTTCTAATTCTGATACTAAGGAAACGCTGGTACGGCTTGCTTGCTATCGTCCTGACAGTGCCTGGCGGAATGCTGGTTCACCGTCTCATCCAGATAATCGTGCATCGGCACCGCCCGTTTCGTCACAGCGAATATCTCGATTTGGGCGGTTACAGTTTTCCCAGCGGCCACACTATGGCAGCCACTCTGCTTTACGGCCTACTAGCGGTCTTCGCCATTCTGCTCTGGAAAGGCTGGCACTGGCGAATGCTAGCGATACTCGGCGCCGTCTCAGCCATAGGGCTGGTCGGCTTTAGCCGAATCGCCCTCGGAGCACATTATTTGACCGACGTCCTTGGCGCAATCGTCCTGGGTGGCAGTTGGCTTATCCTTTGTCTGTTAGTCGTCGAGCGAACGCGTCGCAGGCGGTTGGTCGCTGAGCCTAAGTTTAAGGAGCCGACGGAGGCGATCGAACCGCCGGCCACTCGGCTCGTTGAATGACGGGGATCGAATAGCGCGCGCGGATCTCTCGTCACTTAGACTAGGTTCCTGTCCCCGGCAGCCATTTGCGCGTGCGCGGGTAAAAAATTCTACTTGAGACACGGTGAAAGCGCCCCGAACGATCAAGTTCACGGCCTATTTACTTGGGTTCGTCGGAGCTGCGCTGCTGACGGGGCTGATGATCAGCCAGGGAGCAGCAGATGTGATTCGGGCGGTCGCCAGCATCGGTTGGGGGTTGGTTGCCATCTCAGGCTTGCATATTGCAAAGCTGTTGTCTGACACGATTGGCTGGTTGATGATAATCCCGGAGCGAGATCGGCTGCGGCTTCATACCGGGCTCTGGATACATTGGATGGGTGAGTCTGTAAGTGACCTCTTGCCAACTGCCCGTCTTGGTGGGGACATCGTCACCGCGCGCCTGGCGGCGTCGGAGAGCATGACCACCAGAACGTGCCGATAAACTTTATGGAGAGAAGAATGAAGGGAGCTCGGAAAATTCAATTTACCGCCTACCTGCTTGGCCTAGCTGGAGCCGCGCTTTTTACCGTTCTACTCGTTCATCAGGGCGCATCTGACGTGGTCCGAGCTCTGGCGGCCGTAGGTGGTTGGTTAGCATTGATCGCAGCCTTTCATCTCGTGCCAATGTTATTAGACGGGTTGTCCTGGTGGATTTTGTTTCCGCACGGGGACCGGGCGCGATACCGGACTATTTTTTGGATGCGCTGGCTGGGCGAATCGGTCAGCAATCTTCTTCCCGCGGCACAGGTGGGTGGTGATTTGGTACGGGCACGACTAGCGGTGCTGAATGGAACGCGGATCTCGGTCAGTGCGGCTACCGTTCTGGTCGACATTACGGTCAGCGTATTTACACAAACTGTCTTTACTCTTCTCGGTTTGGGATTGCTCATCCTGGCGACCGGTCAAAAGAATCTGATGGGACCAGCATTGGCGGGAGCGCCATTGGCCATTGCGGCAGTTGCCGGCTTTTATATTGTGCAACGGCTCGGGCTGTTTCGTTTGTTTACAACGATCGTATCACGGTGTGCCAAAGACCCGCAGTGGCGTTCGCTTGCTGGAAGAGGCGGAGAAATGGACGAAGCGCTTCATGGGACCTACTCCAAGCGGCACGTGATCTTCGTCTGTTGCCTGTGCACGATGGCTTCGTGGCTGATCGGTTCGGCCGAAGTCTGGATTGGACTCTACGCCCTGGGCATACCGTCGAGCTTCGACAAAGCGGTCATCCTTGAAAGCGTCGGACAGGGCGTGCGCTCAGCACTTTTTTTCATTCCTGGCGCCATCGGCGTACATGAGGGCGGATACCTTTTTGTCGGCGGACTGTTGGGTATACCGGGAGAGGCGGCATTCGCGCTGGCCTTAATTCGAAGGGTTCGCGAACTCGCGCTTGGTGTGCCTGGACTCATCGTTTGGCAACTGATCGAGGGAGGGCGAGCCTGGCGAAAACATGTTCTGCCGGCTGTTCGCGAGTCAGAAGATGCAGCGGCCGGCCAGCCTCAGACGAAGGTACCCTGAGACGGTACTCAACAGGAGGCCGCGAAGAATGATTCTTAAACAAAGAGGTCGCAAAGATCTCAAAGAGGGGTTCGAGTTGTTACCAGTCCTCACTTTCTTCAAAAGAAACGGCCATTTGATCCTCTTCTAGGTCAGGTATTACATTCTTTAAGAGTTCTGTACTACACTCGCTAGAATTATCCGGGGCACGAAGACCAGATTGTTGAGCAAGAGATTCGCAGCGCGGAATAGCCGCAACCAAGGCGATCTCAAGGAAAGTACTACTTGACCCAGGATAGGTTCTAACGGACCGGAGCTTTCGAAAAACTCGGACGCCCTGGTAAGAACTGGAACTCTTCTCTGAGATCTTTGCGACCTCTTTGTTTAGGAATCCTTTCTTCGCGGCCTCTGATAGAACCACAAATCGCGGTAGCGTGAACATTCTGTCAATCCAATCCAGTGTTGCGTATGGGCACGTAGGCAACAGCGCTGCGGTCTTTCCTCTTCAGCGGATTGGTGTGGAGGTGTGGCCGGTGAACACGGTGCAGTTCTCGAATCATACCGGTTACGGTAATTGGCGAGGTGCCGTTGTCCCGGTCGAAGTGGTGCGCGACGTCCTGCTAGGGATTGAAGAGCGAGGACTTCTGCCGTCCTGCGATGGAGTGCTGAGCGGTTACCTGGGCGATGCTGAGCTCGGCGAAGCCATACTTGATGCCTACGGTCATATCAAACGATTCAATTCACGGGCAACCTATTGCTTGGATCCGGTTATGGGCGACGTCGGACGCGGGTTCTTCGTGCGACCGGGTATTCCCGAGTTTATGCGAGACAGGGCGTTGCCGGCGGCAACTTTGATCACACCAAATCAATTCGAGTTGCAGTTTCTATCCGGTTCACCGGTGCGGGATTTCGAAACCGCTCTAGCCGCCGTGAAAACCTTGCGGGCGCGTGGACCATCGGTTGTTCTCGTCACCAGTTTGTGCCGAGAGGACGCACCGAACGATGAGATCGAAGTGCTCGCAGTTGACTCAAAGTCGGCATACGTCGTTGCTACTCCAAAATTACCGATCGTCGTGAACGGCGCCGGCGATACGACCGCCGCACTGTTCTACGCTCACTGGCTGCGCACTCAGTCAACGAGCTCCGCTCTCGAGTTAACCGTCAATGCGATTTTTGCGGTATTAGAAAAGACGGTTGCAGACGCAGCTCGCGAGATCCAGCTGATTGCCGCCCAAGACGCAATCGCCAATCCGCCAAAAAAGTTCGTCGCACGGAAGATCGTTTGAACGTGTCTCGACCGCGCCCTGCTATCGGCTATCGGCTATCCGCTATCGGCTATTTACGATTTGCTATCGGCCACCGCTATCGGCTATTTGCCGATATGCCAGACGTAGTCGTCACCGGCGCATCCACTGGAATCGGATTTGCCGCCTGCCAAGTCCTTATCCGTCGCGGATTTCGCGTTTTTGGGAGCGTACGCAAGCAAGCCGATGCGGACCGGCTGAAAGAGCGACTGGGCGCAAACTATGTTCCAGTTCTCTTTGACGTGACTGATCCGAGTTCGGTGAACCGGGCGGCCGCTGCCGTCAGAGAGGCGGCAGGAGAAGAGCGGCTTTTCGGATTGGTCAACAATGCTGGTATCGCGGTCGCTGGTCCGTTGGCCTATCTCCCGCTGGAGCGTTTTCGGCTGCAAATCGAGGTCAATCTTTTGGGCGTTCACACCGTTACGCAAGCGTTCTTACCTTTGCTCGGAACCGAACCCAGTCACCTTGGCCAACCGGGGCGCATCGTTAACATTAGTTCAGTCAGCGGTCGACTGGCGGTGCCATTTCTTGGCGCCTATGCCGCTTCAAAATTTGGGTTAGAGGGATACTCGGATAGCCTCCGACGCGAGTTGATGCTTTTTGGGATCAAGGTCATTTTGATCGAACCCGGCGCAGTGGTAACACCAATTTGGGATAAAGCGGAAGGAATTGTGGTCCAACAATTTCCCAATACGCCCTACGACCGTTCGCTCCGCCTCTTCGCCGGACAAGCAATGAAAGAGGCCAAAACCGGCTTTCCGCCCGAAAAAGTAGGCGAACTGATTTGGCGTGTATTAACCACTCCAAGGCCACGGGCTCGTTACGCGATTGTGCCTCATCGGCTGTTCGAGTGGAGCATACCCCGCCGGCTGCCGACTGAGTTTCTGGACTATTGTATCGCAAAGTTTTTCAAGATCCGGTAGCGAGCGGGGGCGTTTGGCGTTCGGCGTTCGGCGTTCGGCTTAGCCCAGGCTTCTATGAAGCCGAACTTGTCAAGAGCTCGCTGATACACCTGATTGCTACTTTGCAGTTGCTCAGCTACAACCAAAGCATGCGCTGCTTTGGAGCCAGCAAATATAGGGGTTGGATCTGGGTCGCCAAAAGCTCGCTCGTGGCAGGCGGATTGACGGTCGCATTGGCGAGCTGCGCAAACACATCCACCAAGATCAGCGGAGACAGCCTGATCGAGTTCGATCATAGCTCGAGAACGTTCCAAGAGCCGAGGGGCAGATGACAAACGAGCACTCCGCTCTTCCCTTCCCCGAGTGACGAACTTGTTATTGAGCATTGCGGCCATTGCAATCGTAAGGAGGGCACTATTAATTTGGATTTTGGAATAATCTGCTGCTCATGACGCATCGGTTGCACAGTTATCTGGGATACTCGTATCCGGGTCAGCTCTCTGAACTGGTAAAGAAGGTGTGGCCGGCTGAGGCTATCGACTACTTACCGAAGGATAGCCAGTTGCGTCTCTTGCTTGATGTCGCCTACCACGCCAGCCTTCTGCGTGAAGAACAGCGGCCAGTCACGTTTCGGTTACTCCTGGTCAACCCGGAAGATCTTGTCAAACCGGAGCTGCCCCCCATCTCGTTAGCCGGCTTTCCGCTCGATCGCTGGCGACCTTTTAACGAACAAGAAGTAAGGCGGATTTCGATGGCGGCAGACTTCTTCCGCTCGCTTATCGGCGTCTACGCAGACCCGGATGAACAACTAAAGATTTGGGGCATTCTGCTTTCGGGTACCCGTTGGGTTAATGCCGTGGATGGAGGCAGATTCTCCAGCGCGCCTATCCCGCAACGTATTGTCATTCACGCACTTGGTCCGGGGCGCTTAACTGTCTTCCTCGGCCATCAGCGGGTGGCGGCGCTGAGCAGCGGCCAATTAGAGGCTAACGCTTTCGATCTTTTCCAATCCAGCTGGCTCTCAGATTCCTTTAAGAGTGTCCGAGCGGAGAACTTGAAGTCCATATATAAGGACCTTGACCTCCCATACGTACCGCTGAATGTCGAGTTCCTTCGTGTTATCTCCCAGAACGTGCTGCGACGGACTTTGAGTGTTGTGCGAGACTCGAAACATGGGGGAACCCTCGTATTTATTGAGCCGGATGAAGAACCACTCTTTACCGGCCCCAAAGCGCCGATCCGTTTCAAGTACCGACTGACCAATGATATGCACCGCTCTCGCTATCTAAAGCTGCTGAGAGCAGCATTCTCTCGGCTTGCTCAACTGGCTCACGAACAAATAATCACCGATGTTGGCTGGCTCGAGTATCAGAGCGTCGTCGATCGCCAATTGAGCGATCTTGATGAAGCTTTTTTCGAGTTTGCGCATTTTCTCGCGGATTTGATGGCGGTCGATGGTGCGCTGATTTTAACTAAGCGAAACGAGATCGTCGGGTTTGGCGCGGAGCTCTTGGCAGAGGCGCCTCAATTGACCGGAGTCAGGCGGGCGCTGGATCTGGAAGCAGAGATTTGGGCGAATGAAGCGCTCGATGATGTTGGAACCCGTCATCGTGCAGTTTACCGGTTCTGCAATCAATACCCTAAATGCGTAGCGACTGTCGTTTCGCAGGATGGATCGGTACGCTTTGTCAAAAACCATAACGGCGCGGTGACTTACTGGAATCAACTCTCGTGGTAGTATCGGACGACCATGCACGATTCCAGTGAGGCAAATTACGGCACGGCCAAGCGTCGCTGGACAAAGAGAGTACGATTTTCTACCGCTGAAGCTCGACGGATAGCGCTGGCGGCGCAGGGATTTGCAGCGGCACGTCCACCTTCCCCTTCTCGGCGTCACTTTAATGCGCTGCTCGAGCGGTTGGGCCTGGTCCAGATCGACTCAGTGAATGTGCTGGTGCGGGCTCATTACATGCCGTTTTTCTCGCGGCTCGGTCCCTATCCGATGCAATGGCTGGATGAGGCAGCTTACCACGTTCGAAAACGCCAGCTCTTCGAGTACTGGGGCCATGAAGCGTCATTGATTCGATTGGATCTGCTTTCTTATTTGGGATGGCGGATGCGAAAGTCGGCAACTGGCGAGGGAGTCTGGGGCAGTGTGCGAAACATTTCTAAGGAACAACCAGAGCTTCTCCGTCAAATCGAAACCGAGATCAGGAGTCG
>DATNNZ010000125.1:0-46071 GCA_035601575.1 Chthoniobacterales bacterium | reverse complement strand
CGAGACATCGCCTCAGACGTCGGCATCAAGAGTTCCAGCGTTCACTATCATTTTCCAACTAAGGAAAATCTCGCAGCAGCTGTCATTCGACGATACACCGATGAAGTCGCTCAACTCCTCAAGCAAAAGCTGACTACCGGTTTGGATCCAGTTACAGCTTGGACACAAGCGTTTCGGGGCACATTACATTCAAAGGAGCATATGTGTCCTTGCATTGCAATGGGTGCCGCCGCACAAGATTTACCGGCAGAGGTCGCAGCTGAGGTACAACGTTTTTTCAGCATGTGCCTTAAGGAAATGGTGAAAGCGGGTCTCCCACGGGATGGCGCAGCTCGACTGTTGGCGACAATCAGTGGCGCGATGTTGCTCGCGAACGCGCTAGATGATCGTAAAGCATACGACCAAGCGACTCGCGATTTGATACAAGAAGCGGAGCTCAGTGTTGCCTAAGCAGTTGAGGGCCTCACCACACCAAACGGAAAAAATCGTACGCCAAGATCGAAAATTCCAAGGGGCAGTCCCCAACGGAATTAGCGGGTGTGTCCGCAAACGAGGTGGAAGTAAAAGGGTACCAGATTACCAGCTGCCGGCAAAAAGGCGCTCTAATGAAGTTTTACGACGTCGCTTGGGCTCAAGGTGTCTACGGCAAGGCCTTAACGTACGATTTTTTCCGTTCGGTGTAGTGAGGCCTATTTAACACCGTCGGTGGAAGCGCGAAATTGTTGGGAGCAGATGGAGTCGTTATGCCGACCGCTGAATTCGGCCTCGCCTGCTGTACGTAGCGCTGACGGGCCAGTGGCACATTTCCAGCAACACTGACACGGTGAGCAGAATGATGGAGATCGCACAACGAGTTAATTCGCTGGCACAAAAGGAAAGTGATCCCGCCTTGATAATGGGAGCTTATCGTTCTTTGGCCGAGCCGCTCTATTCCTCGGGTGATTTTGAGCGCGCGCGCGATTACGCAATTCGAGCCATTCAAATCTGGCGATCAGGGGTGCAATCTCCGGTCGAAGAGGTCGACCTACCCGTGGTCACTTGCCTGACTACCATGGCTCTCTGCCAGTGGCACTTCGGAGAAATCGACCGCTCGAAGGCGACTATCGCAGAGGCGATCTCTCTCGCTAGAGACCTCAACGATATGTGGCCGTCAGCTCTGGCGATATTTATTGGCGGGATTCTAGCCCGCCTCGAGAATAACTTCTCTGAAGTCGAATCCTCGGCATTAGAGCTGGTCGAACTATCAACACGTTGCAATTTTGCAACTTCGCTGACTTTAGGAAGCGCCCATCGAACCAGATTCCTTCGCTTCGCGCTCTCGATATCATCTTGTTCAATTCCGCATCTTCTCGAGGCCGATTTGGCTTGAAGATCGAGGGTCTCAAGCTGTTCGGCAGAAATCGATAGCTTCGTGAGTTTGTGTCCCCGCGCGGCATTTGATTGCTGCAGATCCATCGTGGCGCGATTGGAAGCAACGGAAGCTTCGGCGTTATCCAGGGCTGCCTTATAAGTGGATTGGTCGATGATGAAAAGGATCTCTCCCTTCTTGACTGATTGGTTTTTCGCGAACGCGTATATCAACAATGCGACCGCTTACCTCCGAGGCGATGGTCACCGAATTGGCTAATACCCGGCCGTCTTGGGTCCATGGAGTTAACATATAACGCTGCCAAAGTTGTATCCCGGCGAATATGCCGACCGCGGTGATAACCAGGGTAGCGATGTTGGATTGCTCCGATCACCTTCGATGGGAGTATTCAGATGCATTCTTTCAAATTCTTCGGGACAACGGCATAGAGCCACGGATCGCACAAGAAGCTAGGCAGGCACCTGTGATTCCGCAAAGGTTGCACGAAGACGTTGCTGCGCGAGCTGCAATTCAAAGCGAAGAAAAGCGAGCGTCTGCATAAATGTTCCCTTTCCCGTTGTGCTCCCGATCTTGCCACCGGCTCAGGGAACATCAGCCGCTGGCATTATCATCCGTCGCCGATCTTCAATGTAGTAATCTTACAATTTCCCATGAAAAATCAGATATGTATCAATCCGGATTTCTATCTGCGATAACCCGCCACCTGTAACTCGCAACTCACGTCTCCGTCGCACGAATCGAACCCCATCTTTTACGACCGGGCACACCATCAGGAGACACCAAACGAGAGAAGAACGATTCCGGCATAGAGAATTAAAAGCAGAAGCAATCCGAATCGATTTTTTGAAGCATAGCGGACAGTAGCGGTTGCCCATATGTTTTTTTGGGGAGATGTTGCATAACTGAATAACGATGTTGAATTACGTCGGGTTCCGAGCGTTCAAGGTATCGAGATAAGTGGCTAGCATTTCGTAAAGGCGACGAAAGAAAAATGAATCCCAGCGAACGTCCTTCTGGAAATGATCGTAGTGCTCGTGCGGACGGTAACAGCCGCCGCGAGTTTCTCGGTCGAACCATCCGTGGCGGAGCTCTGCTCGCTGCGACAACGGTTCTCGGGAATGAGCTTCGGGCGAACGCAAATCAGTCGGAATCCCAAGGGAAAGATTCGCTCGGGAATCCGTCCTCAGATGCTCGCATGACAACCGCCGATCTGATGGTGGACAAACTTGTAGAGTGGGGTGTGTCGGTGGTTTTCGGACTTCCTGGAGACAAGATCGCGCGAATTATGGACGCGCTCCGCCGGCGACAAGACAAGATCCGGTTCGTTTTGGTTCGTCATGAAGAGGGTGCTGCTTTTATGGCCAGCGGTTACGCGAAATTTACTGGTAAGCTGGGCGTCTGCGTCAGTACGGCGGGTCCGGGAGCAGTGCACCTGCTCAATGGCCTTTATGACGCAAAGTTTGATGGGGCTCCGGTTCTGGCTATCACCGGTGCGCCGCCTCGTGCGTTAATCGGCACCCGATTTACTCAAGGCGTGGATACGATTAGCCTTTATGACGACGTGACTAACGGAGTCTACAATGAGCTTATCACCGGTCCTAGCCATTTGCTTGCGGTCGCCGACGTCGCCCGTCGCGCTGCGCTCGCGCGTCGAGGAGTGGCTCACCTCAGTTTTCCTGTTGACGTGCAAACGAAGTCGCTTGCCAATGACGACGAATCTCTTGGCGTCGATGTCCAACACGGCAATGCGTCCGGTTGGGTGCCGCAAATAGAATTTCCTCCACCCGAGGCGGTCCGAGCTGCTGCCGATTTGCTCAACGCCGGGCGCCGTACGGTGCTGTTAGTCGGTCGGGGTGCAATTGGAGCGGCCAATGAGGTGGAGGCAATTGCGGCGCGCCGTGCTGCGCCGGTGATCAAAGCGTTTTTGGGAAAGACGGTCATCGCTGACACCTCTCCGTACAGCACTGGCGGCATCGGAGAGTTTGGCACCACGGCTTCCTCGGCGGCAATTCAAGGCTGCGATACTTTGCTCATCGCCGGCTCAACGATGCCGTGGCTTCACTATTATCCCAAGCCGGGACAGGCTCGCATCGTCCAGATCGACCGGGACCCAACGAGTCTCGGTTTGCGTGTCGCGGTCGACGTTCCGATCGTCGGCGATGTTCGTCGTACGCTGCTGGAATTACTGCCATCACTTGAAAGGCAAGTTGACAGCGCATTTTTTGATCAGGTCCAAACTAAGATGAGTGAATGGAATGAGGCGTTGCGCCGTATCGAGACGAGCATAAAATTGCCGCTCCAACCGCAAGTTGTCGCCCGGCAGGTCTCAGAGCTTCTTGCTCCCGATGCTTTGGTAGCGCTCGATTGCGGATCCAACACGTTCTTTGCTGCCCGTCACATCTCCATGGTACCAACGCAGAAACTTGCCGTTGGCGGAAATCTCTCCACCATGGCGTGCGGGCTCCCTTTTGTCATTGCGGCAAAGCTCGCTTACCCGGATCGGCAGTGCGTTGCTTTCGTGGGTGACGGTGGCTTCACGATGCTGATGGGCGAGTTCGCAACAGCGGTGAAATACAAGCTTGCGATCAAGGTCGTTGTGCTGAAGAACAATCACTACTCCCGAATCGTGAGTGAGAATAACTCGTTAGGTATTCCGCCATTCGGAACCGAGCTGCAACCGATCGACTTTGTGCGCTTTGCTGAAGCTTGCGGAGGTGTCGGTTTCGCGTGCGCGCGTCCGGAGGAAGTGCGACCTGCTCTTGAGGCGGCCTGGCGAATCGCTGATCGACCGGCACTAGTCGAAGCAACGATCGACAACGATGCAGATGTATCTCCACCGGAAGCTTACCTGTCTTCATTGAAAGGCGCCTGAGTTCGCGCCTTGTTATCGCACCGACGGTTTAACCAGATAGGGAGGCCGAGTTCTATTAGAACTGTCTTGGACAGGAGTGGTTCCGGATTCCAGCGTGATTGGAATTCCAACAGGGTTGCCGTTGGAAAGCCCGCTGCTATTTGCTTTGGTCGGTGGATGGCCAATCCGATAATATTGAAAACCCAGATCCCTCATTGTATCAGGGTCGAACAGGTTTCTTCCGTCAAACACGATCGGGGTATGCATCCGACGACGTATCTCGGACAAGTCAACGGCGGCAAAATCGGGCCACTCGGTTGCTAAGACCAAAGTCTCCGCATCTTGGACTGCCTCCAGTGCAGAGCTGGCCAAATGAACGCCCGGACACAAATTGAATTCTTGTACCTTCTGGTTTCCTTTGGGATCGTACGCAGTCACATGAGCGCCTTCTCGAATGAGATCGTTGACGAGATCTACAGCGACCGAGTTGCGCACGTCATCGGTGTCGGGCTTGAAGGTAAGTCCCCACACGGCGATCCGTTTTTCTTTTAATACCCATAGGGTGTCACGTACCCTTTTGAGGAAACGTTCGCGCTGATGCTGATTGATCCGCTGAACCTCTCTGAGAAGATGGAAGGGTTCGCCGATCTGTTCGCTGATCGAGATGAAGGCAGCGATGTCTTTTGGAAAACAAGATCCGCCATACCCGAGCCCGGCATTGAGAAAACTGCGGCCGATCCGTTTATCGGCTCCAATCCCGTCGGCAACTTTTTCAACATCTGCTCCGCTAGCTTCACAGATGGCTGATAGAGCATTGATATAAGAGATCTTCAGGGCGAGAAAGGAGTTGGCCGCATGTTTGATTAACTCAGCGCTGTTGACGTCGGTAACCATGATGGGCGTCATGAAAGGTTCGTAAACTCTTTTCATGATGGCCAAAGCTCGTTCGCTATTGGAACCGATAACAATGCGATCGGGTTTCATAAGGTCGGCAACCGCGCAACCTTCGCGAAGAAATTCCGGATTGCTTACGACGTCGAATTCGACATTCACTTTGTTGTATCGCCGAATGGTATCGGCGACTTTTTCGCCGGTTTTGACCGGTACGGTACTTTTATCGACGATGACGCGATACTCTTTGAGCACCGAAGCGATCTCGCGGGCCACCCGCTCGATGTAAGTCATATCCACGCTGCCATCAGCCTGCGGAGGGGTTGGTACCGCAATGAATACGACTTGAGAGCTATCGACACCTTCTTCGATGCTGCCGGTAAAGGAAAGACGATCGGCTGAGACATTACGCTGGACTAGCTGCTCGAGGCCAGGCTCATAGATTGGAATTACACCGCTCCGAAGTGCTTTGATTTTTCGGTCGTCATTGTCAATGCAGATGACTTCGTGACCCACTTCGGCGAAACATGCGCCGGTTACCAATCCAACGTAACCGGACCCGATAATTGCGATTTTCATACTGATGCGAATTTCTTTCTACTCCAGGATCGAAGGGACCGGCCGTTTATTGTCCCAATTGCCGCCATCGACTTCTAAATGGTCGAGCCTGTTCTGAAACCAGCGTTTCTGTCGTCGCTGACGGGACGGACGTGTCTTTTCGCTTCATTTCCCAGCACTTCGTACTGGGCTTCTACTTTCAGTGAGTCCCTCCCTCCTTCGCCCTCCGGGCTACGGCGGACAAGCCGGGACAAGTGCTCATCGTACAATCCTAAGCCTTAAGTTGACGCGCATGGGCGTCTGCCGGACGACGTCATCAATATATGCGAGACCGTACACTGGCGTGCTTTGGCTTCCGTTCATGGACGGACCCCATATAATGACCGTTCGAAGGGTGAATGAAACGATGCGCGAGCGGGTGGCGTCGCCGGCTGATGATGCAGAGGAGTCGGGCATCCCGAAGACCGCACGAATAGCAATCAAACTATGAAAATAGGCATCGTGGGCTCTGGAATGGTCGGTTCGACCTCTGCCTTTGCTCTGGTTATGAACGGGGTGGGCCGCGAGATTGTTCTTGTGGATCGCACCCGCGCCCGTGCGGAGGCCGAAGCCCAAGATATTCTTCATGCGGTGCCGTTCGCTCATCCGCTCTCGGTGCGTGCTGGAGATTACGCTGACCTGTCGGGCTGCCGGGTGGTGGTCATCGCCGCGGGAGTTTCGATTGTACCCGGCGAGACACGGATGCAAATCCTTCAGCGGAACGCGGCGGTCTTTGAACAGGTGGTTCCTTCCATCTTGCAACACGCAGGAGATGCGATCGTAGTTGTCGTCTCCAACCCGGTGGACGTCATGACGCATCTGGCAGCGCATTTCGCCGCCCGCTTCGGCGTGCCGTCCACCCGCGTCATCGGCTCGGGCACGATGATAGACACCGCGCGATTCCGTGCGCTTCTGGCCAGTCGCTTCGGCGTGGACGCGCAACACGTGCATGCCTATGTCATCGGCGAACACGGCGACTCGGAGGTGTTAACCTGGTCGCTGGCGACGATTGCGGGGATGCCGCTGAAGGAGCTTGCGCGCATACGCGGATTAGCCGCGATAACGGATACGGAGAAGCGGCAGATCGACCAGCAGGTCCGACGTGTGGGGTATGAAATCTTAGCCGGCAAAGGCGCCACGTACTACGGCATCGGTAGCGCCGTAGCGCGCGTCGTGGATGTGCTGTTGAATGACCAGCGGGCTGTACTTACGATTTGCAGCCGTATCCAGGGCGCCGCTGGTTGCGACGGTGTGACCCTTGGCCTGCCGCATCTCGTAGGTGGCCAGGGAGCAATGGGCGCAATCCCGCTGCCGCTCGAGCCGATCGAGCAAGAAGCCTTGGAACGCAGCGCTTCCATTCTGCGCGGAGCCATCGAGGCCCTCAAGCTCACTTAATCTGGCTCTTCCAACTCGGAAGCTAGGCGTGCCGGCGCCTCAAAATCCTTCTTCGCGACGGATACGGACAAATTCTTACATTAAAAATGACACGAAGTGTCCTGATCATTCTAATCCCGTTCGTCACATGCTTGAACAAATCCATACATCAAGCAGGGGACACGACTATGATCGCAAAAACGACAACATCAGAATATCTGTTGGTCTTCCGAAATACCGGTTGGCACAAGGATCTCTCTCCCGACGAGATTCAGCAGGCCATGGCTCGATTCACTGCGTGGTTCGAGCGACTAAGCAATGAAGGGCGGTTCAAAGGTGGGGGTCCCTTAGCACACAACGGCAAAATTGTCGCGCGCAGGAATGTGGTCACGGACGGCCCGTTTGCAGAATCCAAGGAAGCAATCGCCGGCTTTTTTGTCATTCAAGCGGACAGTCTTGAACAAGCCGTGGAGATAGCTAATGGCTGCCCCGGTCTCGAGGTCGGTCAAACTGTTGAAGTGAGGGCCATCGTCTCCGAACCCGTTGAGCTCCAGATCGCACGGGAAAAATTGAGCGATAAACCTATGCGCTAGGCCAACTCCGCCGGGCGACGCGTTCGGTGATCGGCGGTCGGCGTCAGCGGCGACTGTCCCGCTACGGGCTTGATCTTCGGGAAACCGGAGAACTCATTCGGAGTTGCTCGGGTGGCGTGACCATAAACCGCAGTCGCCAAAAGAGCGCTGGTGCTGTATTGCTCCAGCGCATCGAATTTGGCTTCATTCATTGACGTTTCGCGCCCACGCATTTTCGACATTTGGGCAAAGTTTTTCTCGGGCGTATAGCGCGCATCCTCGCCACTTCTGAACTGTGGGGGTCGTGAAGTCAGAGCTTGCCGAAGGCCAGAGCCGCGTTGCGGCTCATTTCCGTTCCCAGGGATAGACTTTGAGCCCGCCGCCGGTCGCGAAGTCGGTAGACACGCTTAAGTCCCGCCATTTCTTGTCAGCTTCGATCCGAGCGAGATCGGCCTGCTCGACAATGTGGACGGCGTCGCTGCCGAGCAGTAGCCGCAGCGGCGGTTCATCAAGGCTCGCGACGTGAATGATAACAGCCGCTGCTCTGACCGGATCGCCAGGCTGGACCCCATTGTAGTCGCGCTGGAAACGGGCCACCGCGCCGATGGTGGAATCATATTCGGGACGGCCCTCCCGGATCGTCGTCGAAGAGCCCGCAAAGTCAGTACGGAAGCCGCCTGGCTCGATGATCGTTACTTTAATGCCAAGCGGGCCGACCTCTTTGGCGAGCACTTCCGAGAAGCCTTCAACGCCCCATTTGGCGGCGGAATAGGGCGCGCGGCCAAGCGCTCCGACTCGCCCACCGACGGATGATAGCTGGAGGATGTGGCCCGACCTTTGCTCGCGCATGAGCGGGATCGCAGCCTTGGTGACGTTGATGACGCCGAAGAGATTGGTCTCGATCTGGGCTCGGAAGTCAGCGAGGCTTGTATCCTCGATCGAACCGACATTGCCATAGCCCGCATTGTTGACGAGAACATCCAGACGTCCGAAGGCTTCGGAAGCTGCCTTGATGGCACTGTTTGCTGCCTGCTCATCGGTGACGTCGAGTGCGACGGTGCGAACCTGATCGCCGTAGCGCTCCGGCAGATCGGCAAACTGCGCGGGATTGCGCGCCGTGGCGACGAGTTTGTGGCCATGGTCGAGCACCGCTTGGGCGAGCGCGCGGCCTAAGCCGCGGGAACTGCCGGTAATCAACCAGACCTGTGACGCTGGAATCTCCTTGGATCTTAAAGTCATAACAAACGCGGGTTTTTGGACGAATCGACCGACCTAGCCGCTTCGTGGTCTACATGTGTAGACTTGACTGGGGGAAGGTGTCAAGTCTACGTCTGTAGATATGCAACGTGGTGATCGGCTAAAGAAAACGGGCGCTATCCCGCCCAAGCATCGACGCAATGCCATCGCCACCCGGCAGGCGATCTTGGATTCCGCCCTGATGGCCTTCACCCGATCCGGCTATAACGGCGTGGGCGTGCGAGAGATTGCGAAAGGGGCGGGGGTCACCGCCATGCTGGTCAATCGTTATTTCGGCTCCAAGGAGCAACTCTTTGCCGAAGTCGTCGAGGCCGCCTTGGCCAAGAGGACTATACTCACCGAGGAAGCTACGACGCGTGGCCGGGATCTGACGACGCTCAGCCGGGATGCCGCCGTCGCTCTGGTGGCTCGGATGACACTCGAGGACCAACCCCTTGACGGCTTCTTGGTGATGTTGCGGTCGATCTCGAATGAGCGGGCTGCTGTCATCTGGCGTGAAAAGATTGAACAGACCTTCGAGAAACCGTTGGCCGCCGTGCTGCCTGGTGCGGAGGCAAACGAGCGCGCCGCACTGTTCCAATGCCTCATCGCGGGCTTTTATCTTATGCGGAAAGTTATCGGCAGCAGGGCGCTCGCCGCTGCTGACACAGCCGCGCTTTCTCGGCGGCTTGCCGCTCTGTTCCAGGTCCTGGTCGAGCCAAATCCATACCCTGTCGCTAGTCGGAAGCCGGCACGGCCTTCTGCGAAGAAAAGCAAGTCACGATGAGAAATTCTTGCGTCGGCTAGTCGCGTTCATCTCTACCTCGATTCGGCGCGAGCCGCCGTTTCGTCATGCGGTAGGTGCTTGATTCTTTACCGTTTGCCGACGTGGGGATCTATTCTGGAATTTCATTACGTGATCTTGCCGGCCGCACGGGGAAAAGCAGGGCGGGCTAGGGCGCGTATTAGACGCTCGAGAAACGATGAGCGCAAATGAGTTTGACGATTCTTTTTGACACAGAGCAGAACTGTTTGTAGTAAAACTACAACTACCCCAGAACCGTTCCCTCCGTCTTCCTGATGATGATGATGGACCATAGTGCGCGGTCTTTCAGGCTTGGGTCATATGGCGACCCTGACTGCCAGTCGTGCGATTAGCACGGGGTAGCTGGCGTTCATATCCCAACACAAAGAAAGGTAGACTCGACGTGGACAACGAGACGCAAGAGCAAGCGGAAATGGCGGAAAAGATCAGCATAGCGGTCAGCCGGCGCAAGGCTTTGGCAATGGCGGCGAAACTAGGCTTGGGGGGCGCAGCTTTGGCTGGCGGGGTCAGCTCGAGCTTGGCCGATAATCCGCCGCCAACGGCCGGCGGCTTGCCCAGGAAAACCTACAAGTTCTTCTTTGTCTGCCATGTCACGCTAGACCAATTTTTTACGCCGACGGTCTATGGCATTCAGGACGCCTGCGCCTTATTTGGGTGTCAGTACCAGTGGACAGGCTCGCAGAAAAATGTCGTCTCCGAGATGGTCAACGCCATGCAGACGGCTATTGCCGAGAAGGCAGACGGCATCGCCGTTTGCCTGGTAGACCCCAAAGCGTTCGATGCGCCGACGGCCACAGCGATCGCCGCCGGCATTCCGGTAATCGCCTTCAATGCTGACGTGCCTACCGGCAGCCCCAACAGGCGTTTGGCCTACGTGGGGCAACCTCTCTATCAGTCTGGGTATAGCGCCGCCACCAAATGGCTGAAGCTGGTGCCAAAGGATAGCCACGTCATGCTCGAGATCGGTGTTCCGGGTTCGCTGAACACCCAGCCCCGACTCGACGGCTACATTCAGGCCATCAAGGACCACGGTAACCAGGTCACCTACGATGTCGTAAACGCCGGCCCAGACCCGGCCTCGGAGATATCGCGGATCGAAAGCTACTACCTCAGCCACAAGAAAGTGGCTGGCCTATTCGCTACGGGCGGCTCAGATACCTACGCCTGCGGCTTCGTATCCGCCAAGTATGGCCTCGCCAAAGCGGGCGTGATCGTCGCAGGCTTTGACCTCTTTCCGCAGAGTCTGGGTTATATCAATTCCGGGGACATGACCTTCACGGTCGATCAGCAAGCGTATTTGCAAGGCTTCTTGCCAGTCCAGCAGATGTACCTTTATAAGGTTTCAGGCGGCCTCGTCGGCCCAGCAGACAGCGATACCAGCCACGCCTATGTGACCAAAGACAATGTCGGGCTTTACCTTGGCAAGAGTCGTTTTGGGGGCTCGACCAGCGCGGAGCCAACCTAAGATTGTCGAGTCGGCGCCCAATTGCTCCAGCCCTGTATCCGGCAGGGCGAGAGCCGCTCTTGCCCCGTTGTTCACCTTACTCTACGCTGCCTCACCAATTTAGCGTCGTCGGGCGTTTGCCCCACTGCGAATGAGTCTAGACTTGGAAACTAAGAAAGCGCACGCAGCGACGCGCAAGGTTGGCGTCAAGACATCGAACACGATCCTGGAGAGGTTACTGGTCGTTCTCTCCCGTTATCGAGAGGCCAGCATCGCTGTCGTCGCGGTCCTTCTCGTAATCTACTTCCAGTTTGGCAGCGACGGGCAGTTTCTGTCCGCCCAATTTCTGGGCGTCGTCCTTCGCGACACCGGTCGCCTCGGCTTGATCGCCGTCGCCGAAGTCATGCTGATGATCACCGGCGAGATTGATCTTTCCGTCAGCAGCACCTTCTCGCTCGCTCCTTACGTCATGGCCCTTATGTCCGTTGCCTGGGGCGTGCCTCTGGCTGTCGGGGCGGTTGCCGGGCTTGCGCTCGGCGTGCTGGTCGGCGCGGTCAACGGAATCATCACCGTCCGCTTCCGCGTGCCCTCTCTGATCACCACAGTCGGCACACTTTTCTTTCTGCAAGGCATCGTGGTCTCGATTTACAATAGTCAACCGATCGTGACGCCAGTACAGGAGCCGTTCAACGAAATCTTCGGGGAGAGCCTGTACGACCCACGTGGAGATTCCCTCTGGTCCTGGCATAGTCTGACGGCATTCACACCTTTGTTGTGGACTGCCCTGGTCGTCGCAGCAATGGCGCTGGTGTTGAACAGAACGACCTTCGGCCTCCATACCATTGCTACCGGCAGCAACATCGTTGGAGCACGGGAGATCGGTATACGTACCGATCGGGTCAAGGTGTACAATTTCATGATTGCCGGAGGTTGCGCCGCGGCCGCCGGTATCATCAACACCTGCCAGTTCGCATCCGCCGATCCCGCCGCCGGCGGCCCCTTTCTCACTTTGCAGGCTATCGCAGCAGCAGTCATTGGTGGCACTTCGCTGCTTGGCGGTTCCGGCACAGCTATCGGTTCATTGATTGGTGCGTTTGTGGTGGCCACGCTTAACAATGGCCTGGTCATGATGGGCGCGCAGGCCACCGTGTCCGATATCTACCTGGGAGCTGGGATTCTCGCAGCCATGATACTGAACGTACAGGTCGACCGGCTCCGCGCACGAAGACGCATATGAACCAGCAAGATATTCCCGCTCTCGACCCGGAAACCCCGCTCATCCTCGAAATGTGCCACATCAGCAAGACTTTCGGCGCCGTCACCGCGCTCGTCGACGTGAGCATCAAGCTCCGTCAAGGGGAAGTGCTGGCGTTGGTCGGCGATAACGGCGCGGGCAAGTCCACCCTGATAAAGATCCTCTCTGGGTTTCACCATCCTGACTCCGGCACGATTGTCTCGAAAGGGAAAGAGGTACACTTCGGCTCACCGCGCGATGCGCGTGCCCACGGCATCGAAACAGTCTACCAGGATCTCGCTTTGATCGGTGACCTCAGCGTCTACCATAACATGTTCCTGGGGCGCGAGTACCACAAGCGTATCCTGGGTTTGAAACTGCTGGACAACAGAAAGATGCGTGATCTGGCTAAGACCTACCTCGATACGTTGGGCATCGAAATTCCGAGTGTGAACAGGATGGTCGACTTGCTTTCCGGCGGGCAGCGCCAGTCCGTCGCCGTTGCCCGGTCGATTTACTCGTCACCTACCGTCCTGGTCCTGGATGAACCGCTGGCCGCTCTGGGGGTGCGAGAAGGCGCCCACGTGTTGGGCTTGATCCAGAGCCTCCGTCGCCAGCGTAATGTATCGATCATTCTGATCGTGCACAACTATAACCAGGTGTTCGAGGTGTGCGATCGCATCAACTTTCTGCACTCCGGCGAGATCGTGCTCGACGCCTCTACTTCCGATACAACCGAGGAAGAACTGATTCGCATTGTTAAGTCGGGCCTCGGTCGCGAGGCTATTGCGGCCGCGGCAGCGGAAGTCCAGCGCCAAATGACGCAAACTGAGGAGGATTCAGAAGGCTAAATCAGGACGGAAGTAAGCGGAGAGGGTTTTAACAAAATCGGCATTCGCTGATCAGGCCGGCTGGCCTACCTTTTGCTCTCGCTGCATGGCCTTGCTGCCATTGGTTTTTGTCTTCACCACTAGCGACCTGACATTTACATCCGCTTTTTTGCGGTTGCGCGCTTCTTCCAAGAACAATGCCTGGGCATCCACTCGTTCCGCTTCCAAAACCCTGCGAATGTACGTCGGCTCCGTCCTTTGTTCCCGCGCCTTCACATTATCCTTCCAATAAGCGTCGATGCTTTGATCGACGCGCTCCCGCAATTCCGCGTCCTCAACCGGAAAACAGATCTCCACGCGCCGGAAGAAATTTCGCGCTGTCCAGTCCGCGCTCGCGAGATAGATCTCCGGGTTACCTGCATTTTCGAAACGATAAATCCGGCTGTGCTCTAAGAATCGGCCGACGATGCTGCGGACAATCACGTTGTCGCTTACTCCAGGCACGCCTGGACGGAGGCCGCAGACACCTCGGACCAAAAGATTTATCTTCACGCCGGCCTGGGAAGCCAAATACAGAGCTTTGATTACCTCTTCGTCGACCAGCGCGTTCACCTTGCCGAAAATGGCAGCCGGCCTGCCATTTTTGGCGTGGTTCACTTCACGTTGGACCATTTCCAGGACAAACTGGTGAAGCGCCTTCGGCGCCGCCTTAATCTTTTTCAGTTCCGGAAAAACCGAAATACCGGTCAACCAGTTAAACAACTCCGCGCTGTCGTCGGTAATTTCCGGATCGCATGTTAACAACCCGAAATCTTCGTAAGCCTTCGCCGTTGATGGATTATAGTTCCCGGTCCCCAGATGCAGGTATCGACGAATACCGTCCTCTTCCTTACGAACCACCAGCGCGAGCTTTGCGCGCGTCATCAAACCGGCGATCCCATAGACCACGTGCACACCGGCTTCTTGGAGTGTTCTGGCCCATTTTATATTGGCCGCTTCATCGAACCGCGCCTTGAGCTCGATCACTACGGTCACCTGTTTGCCGCTCTCCGCCGCTTCCGCCAAAGAGGCCGCGATTGGGGAAGCACCACTGGTCCGATAGAGCGTCTGCTTGATGGCCAGAACATTTGGATCTTCTGCCGCCTGTTCAATGAAATCGAGCACTGTCTGAAAGCTTTCATAAGGATGATGCAACAGGATCGGTTTCCGGCGGATTTGCGAGAAGATGTCTTCTTGATCACGCGATGCGGTCACGAGAGCCGGCACAAATGGACGGAACTTGAGATCCGGCCGATCTACCTCAGAAATCACCGGCATCAGGCGCAGAAAATTGATCGGTCCATCGACCTGGTAGAGATCGTCCCCGGTCAGGCCAAACGTTTGCAGCAATTGATCAGCAATGTGGGGCGGACAGTCCTGCTGGACCTCCAAGCGGACCGCGTCTCCGCGGCTCCGCTTCCGTAACTCAAGTTCGATCGTCTTCAGCAAATTATCGGTTTCTTCCTCGTCGAGATACAGGTCGCTGTTCCGAGTGACACGAAACTGATAAGCGCCCTTCACTCGAACGCCGTGAAAGAGAGAACCAACATGCGCTTGGATAAGGTTTCCGATGAAAATGTAACGGTACATTCCCTTCTCTCCGGCCCGGTAGGGGAGCAAGCGCGGTAGAATACGCGGTACCTGGACCACGGCTAGATTCGTGCTGATCGCGGCGCCTTCAAGCTCTACGGCAACGTTGAGACTCTTATTTAACAACTGCGGGAAGGGATGGACCGGATCCACCGCGAGCGGCGTGAGCACCGGGTAAACCGATTTCTCAAAGTATTTCGTATAGTAATGCTTTTCTTCGCTGGTGAGCTCGTGGCACCCTAGGAAAAAGACGTTGTTTTCCTCCAAGGCGGGCACCAGCTCCTGGCGCCAAATACGATACTGGTCATCCACCATCTTACGCACCCGCGTCGAAATCGCTGCGAGTTGTTCACCTGGACTCATTTCATCGGGGCCAGGCGCACTGACATTACTTTGATGTTGCTGCTTTAGGCCCGCGACCCTTACCTCAAAGAACTGGTCGAGATTTGAGGCGACAATACAAAGGAATTTCAAGCGCTCCAGGACGGGACTGCTCGGATCCTGGGCCTCTTCCAACACCCGTTGATTATACTCTAACAAGCTTAGTTCGCGGTTGTTGTAGAGCGAGGGATCAGATAGAACCGAGGAGTTTTTTTCTTCCATAGACCCGTTTTCTAATGATCTGTTTTCTCACGCCCTGGCTTGTGCATTCTTAACCCACCGCGACTTTGTGGACGATCAGCGATTTCTGACAGCTACAATACATGGTTTAATAGGCTTTGTCTGTAATCAGAAAAGCGAAATGGAATCCAATATCTCGTGCGTTCATCACGTCACCGCCATTGCCACTGATCGGCAAAGAAATCTGGATAAGTCGCCGAACGAATTCGGGACGAAAGTGCGCCTTCCGCCTCGGATGGAAAGTTTGTGGGCGGGTTTCCGAGGCGGGGTGCCGGCCATCACGCTCCCAACCAAGGACACGGTATGAGCGCTTCCGCTCCGCTGGATTTCGTTCATCGGTTTGTGCCGGGCGCGTCTTCCCGCACACTCCTGCTTCTGCACGGTACCGGTGGCAACGAAACTGATCTTATTCCGATCGGCCGCGCGCTCGACCCTGAAGCTGCACTTCTCAGTCCGCGGGGCAAGGTGCTCGAGAACGGAATGCCGCGATTCTTCCGTAGACTGGCTGAAGGTGTCTTTGATCAAGAAGATCTTGTTCGTCGGACGCATGAGCTCGCTGACTTTATCGAGCGAGCGGCTATACATTACGCATTTGCGCCCGACAAGATCGTTGCCGTCGGTTTTTCGAACGGAGCGAACATCGCCGTCAGCTTATTATTACTTCGGCCCGAAACGCTTCGTGCCGCCGTTCTGTTTCGAGCAATGGTGCCGTTCGTGCCCGAAAGGCTACCGGATCTTGCCCAGGTAGACGTATGGATCGGAGCGGGAAATCATGATCCCATCATTCCACCATCCGAAACGCAGCGTCTGGTCGAACTTCTCCGTAACGCGCGAGCCAGGGTAACTCCTAGTTTTGCCGATGCTGGTCACGGGTTGACCAATACCGACGTCGAAGCCGCACGTCTTTGGTTGGCAGAGCTGGTTGATGGGGTACGATAGATCAGCTTCTTTAGCCCCTTGCCGGATCAAACTGGAAAGACATTTAGGCTTTGAGCCGGCCGCGGAGTGCATTACCGTTCATCCTTAGCGCCATGGGTTCAGAGGGACTCTCGCAGTCTAGTTTACTCTATCGACTCTCGGACCGGTTGCCGGTGCGCACTGCCCTCCTGGTAGCCGTGCAACATGTGTTAGCGATGTTCGTTGGGGTCATCACCGTGCCGTTGTTGGTGGCGCAATCACTGAGGTTGCCGCCGAATGAAACTGGTCACTTGGTCAGTATGGGGTTGATCGCTTCCGGGTTGGGCACCTTGGTGCAAGTGCACGGTTTCGGTGTTTTCGGGTCCCGTTTGTTAGCGGTACAAGGGACGAGTTTCACGTTCCTGGTGCCGCTCATTCAAGCGGGGCAGGTCGGCGGACTACCGTTGATGCTTGGGATGTCGTTGCTTTGCGCCCCGGTAGAACTGGTGCTGGCTCAGTTCCTGGTCCGGTTGCAACGGTTGTTTACGCCCCTGGTTTCCGGTACCGTAGTGCTCTTGATTGGGCTGTCACTGATCCCGGTCGGATTCAAGACAATGGCCGCCGGTCTGGGCGGGAACAGTCCCGCGTGGGCTGGGTTAGCCGTTGCCGCATTGGTCGTGGCGGTAGTTTTCGGCCTGAATGCGATCCGCTCACCTTGGGCACGGATCGGCGCAATCCCAATCGCGCTCGGGTTCGGATACTTGTTGTGTTGCGGGCTTGGGTTTTTACCGGCAGACACCGGTGCTACCGGGCTCGCCTGGGTGACTTTGCCTCAGCCGTTAAGGTATGGCCTCAGTGTACGCTGGGAGTTTCTGCTCGCGTTCTTGTTGCCTTACGTACTCACGACCTTGGAGACGCTGGGCGACGTAACCGCCACTTCCCAATTGTCGGATGAGCCAATCGAAGGCCCGATTTATTGGCGCCGGGTGCAAGGCGCGGTGATGGGCGATTCGTTGAATAGCGCGGTGGCGGCGTTAATCAATAGTTTTCCTAGCACGACCTTCGCCCAAAATAACGGGATGATTCAGCTGACCGGGGTTGCCGCTCGGGCGGTTGGACTCTCGGTCGGCGGCATCCTCTGCGTATTGGGGCTGGTCCCCTGGGTCGGACATTGGGTCGCGTTATTACCCGGACCCGTGCTCGGCGCCGTGACCTTTCTATTGTTCGGATTCGTGGCCACGGCCGGTATCCGGATTTTGCAACGGGTTCAACTCGGTCACCGCGAACTTTTGGTCCTGGCGTTTTCGCTGGGAGTTGGGATCGGCGTGCAAACGGTGCCCGAGCTTCTTAATCCGCTGCCAGAATCAGTGCGTCTGGTATTTTCGTCCGGGATCACGACGGGTGGGATCTCGGCTTTCGTGCTGAACACGGTGTTGCCGAGTCAAACAAGAAAGGCAGCGGTAAAGGGATCAACCGGGGCGACGGCCGAACCGCTTTCCGGTCGGCCGTCCGAGGAGTAGGGGGTTCGGGGTTGCGGGTTGGCGGGTTGCGGGTCGAGGTGGCCCAGCGCATCGGAGGGTGCGCCGCTTGCGGCGCCCGGAAATAACCCCAGATGCACCGAGGAATCGAGCCAGGTCGTTGCGAAGTACCCAAGCCGCAACCCGCAACCTCCGAGCGAGAGTGAAGCTTGTGCCTGACAGCCGGTCGGCCTTAGTAATTGAACGATATGGTAAATAGCAGCGATAGTGACAAAACGGCTGGCCGTGGGGGACGGGCTGCTAAGAAGACGCAGGTCGATGTCGATGGAAGACGGCTTGAGCTCTCAAATCTCGAAAAGATCTTTTACCCAAAGGTCAAATTCACCAAAGCCCAGGTGATCGATTATTATGCCCGGATCGCTCCGGCACTTCTGCCGCATCTAAAAAATCGTCCGGTTAGCCTCAAACGTTATCCGGACGGTGTGACCGGTTCGTATTTTTTCGAGAAGCAGGCTCCTTCACACCGACCCACATGGATCGAGACTACTCCGGTCGAAAGTGAAGACCGGCGGATCGACTATTGCATGATCAATGATCTACCGGCTCTCGTCTGGACGAGCAATTTGGCGAACCTGGAGCTGCATACCTTCCTCCATTGTGCGCCGAAAATTGAGATCCCGACGATGTTGGCGTTTGATCTCGATCCCGGAGAAGGAACCGACATTTTGCTCTGCGCTCAGGTTGGGCTCTGGATACGCGATCTGCTCGAAGAGTTAGGAATCGCGTCGTTTCCCAAGACATCTGGATCCAAGGGTCTGCAGCTATACGTGCCGCTGAATATCCCAATTGACTATGATAAAACGAAAGCCTTTGCTCATGCGCTGGCGGAGCGGTTGGAAAGTGACCACCCAGATCAGATCGTTTCCAAAATGCAAAAAAGGCTCCGCATTGCGAAAGTGTTTGTCGACTGGAGCCAGAATGATGAGCATAAGACGACGGTGACGGTCTATTCCCTCCGGGCCAAAGATCGGCCGACGGTCTCGACTCCGGTGACCTGGGAAGAAGTCGAGTTAGCGCTGCGAAAAAAGGATCCGAAACAACTCGTGTTCGAGTGGCACGAAGTATTGGAACGGGTGGAGAAAAACGGAGACCTGTTTGAGCCCGTTCTCAAGCTCCAACAGAGGTTACCTTCTCTGAAGGCGCTCGCCGGGGCACGAGGAGGCAACGTCGTCGGGCGCTCGCGCACATCGCAGAAATCTTCTGAAAGGCCAGATCGGACCGGCCGCGCTCCGTACAAGGCTCACCGTGCCAAACGAAAATTGGAGTCTACCAGTGAACGGGAAGCGGAACAGACAACTGGGAAAGAAGTTACGGTCGCCGTTCAGGAGAATAACGTTTCGCCAGAGGTAAAAATCTCCGCACTGCGACAGCTTCGGCCGATGTTAGCTAAGAGCGCAGATGCAGCTTTTAATGATCCGGGATGGATCTTTGAGATTAAGCTCGATGGTTATCGAGCACTCGCATTGGTTGACCGAGACAGCGTAAAGCTCATTTCCCGGACCGGGAATGAGCTTAGCGCAGCCTATCCTGCAATCGTCGACGATCTCGTTGCTACGAATCTGACCGCCGTTTTCGACGGCGAGATTGCGGTGCTGGATGAGTCAGGCGTTCCTAGATTCGCCCTGCTGCAAAACTATCGGACCGCTCACCGGGGTCATCTGGTCTATTATGTTTTTGATCTGTTATTTCTGAACGGACGAGATTTGAGAAATCAGTCTTTAGTGGAGCGCAAAGAGGCTTTGCGGCGGATCCTGAATGGTTCGGAAATTGTCCGATACGTCGAGCACGTCGATGGGACCGGGAAAGCGTTCTTCGACCTGGCCAGGGATAGGGGACTGGAGGGAATCGTTGCGAAGAAGAAAAGCGCAGCCTACTTCAGTGGTAAAAGGGTTGATCATTGGCTCAAAATTAAGTGCCGGCGAGTCGAGGAGGTGATCATTTGTGGCTTCACCGAGAGCCGCGTTAACCAAAATACGCTCGGAGCCTTGCTCGCCGGTGTGCCGGAAGGCGCCGCGCTGAGGTATGCCGGACTGGTTGGCACCGGCTTAAATCGAACTCCGGGCCTGATCACAAATCTCAGAAAACTTGTCACCGGAGAACGGCCGTTCCAAGGAGCGCCGAAAACCGACATGCCGATTCGCTGGGTCGAACCCAAGCTGGTTTGTTCGGTGGAGTTTCAAGAATGGACGAAAGATGGCATTCTTCGAGGAGCATCATTTGTGTCGTTGCGCACGGATAAAACGGCTAGCGAGATCGCGTGAGGTAGCGCGTGTCGGTCGCTGGACCGCCTGCTCAGATTTTGGATGATCCGCAAAGATTTGCCCACAAAACAACGTTCGGCCGGGTGCTTGATCTGGCTCTGTTGGCAGGGACGGACACGCTTTACCTCAAGCCGCTTTGGAACGGCTAGGTTGAAAAAAACGTCTCGGGTTGGAGGAGAACTTGATCCTCGTGAACGGTCCTTGATGTCCACTGCATGCGGCGCATCGCGTGCCAGTCGAAAGGCCTATACCATCGCCGTCACATTCCCGGCAAAGCTCACAGGCTTCCACATTGACGACGTGTCGATAAAGATCCCGCTGGCGCTCGGCTTCGTGGGAAACATGTCCCTCGCACTCTTCGCGTGAGTCGGCTGATCCGATAATGGCATAGATTGAGCCGCTCTCAATATCCTGGCATTCCACGATGTATCGCCATCTTGTTGCGGCAGGAATGTCAACCATACCAGGATATTGTAGTTCCGTGGCTCCACTAATACAAGATATTGTGTTCGTCTTTTTGAAAAAAAAGGTGCATCCGGGAGAGAGTTGTATTACGAATAGGTAAGCACCTAATTATCAGGGCCTTACCCATGAAATCTATTTGGAAAGGCGCAATAAGCTTTGGTTTGGTAAACATCCCGGTTCGGCTTTATTCGGCTACGGAGCGGGAAACGGTAGCATTTCACATGCTCTCCAAGAAGGACCATTCCCGAATTCGGTTTCTGAGAGTATCTGAAGCGAACGGCAAGGAGGTTCCCTACGAAGACATCGTTAAGGGGTACGAACTAGAAGACGGAGGCTATGTCGTTGTGTCTGACGAGGAGTTGGCTGAAGCTGCTCCTGAAAAATCGAGTACGATCGAGATCCAGGAATTTGTGGATGAGTCGGAGATCTCGAGTCTGTACTTCGACAAACCCTACTATCTGGAGCCGGATAAGAGTGCGGGTAAGGCATACGCTCTCTTGCGTGATGCGTTGGGCAAAAGCCGTAAGGTCGGAATTTCTCAATTTGTCTTACGCAATCGAGAGCATCTCTGTGCGCTGAAAGCGATGGACGAAGTTTTGGTGTTGAATGCGCTCCGTTTCGCATCGGAGATTAGAGAAACCTCTGAGCTGTCAGTCCCGAAAAATGAGAAAATCACTCAGAGCGAGATAAATCTTGCGCTCAAACTGATCGAGGGCCTTACCGATAAGTTCGATCCGAAGAAATACAAGGACACCTACGCCGAGGAGGTCAAAAAAGTGATCGATGCGAAAGCGAAGGGCCAAAAAATCAAGGCTCCGGCCAAAACTGCGCCGTCCACTAAGGTGATCGATCTCACAGCTGCTCTCAAAGAGAGCCTGAAGACACCAAAAAAGAAGCGAGTGGCATAGGGCGGGGTGGAATGGCCGATAACAAATAATCAATAGCCGATTTGAGTTGGGTCGCGGGGAAGCGATCCCTTTCCGCCATTCGCGGCTCTCATGACGCAAAAGGACTCGTTGGCTACACGGCGCTCGGTCGTCAACCGGCTTGGAATCTTCATCCTCCTGCTTGGTGTGGTTTGTGCAGGCACGGTTTATTGGACAGGAAAGAATCGGCTGGCAAGCCGCTCACACGGTTGGGAAACGGTTGATAACGGCTCCCGGGACGACACACTTTCGTTCGAAGATTCAAAGACTTCCTCTCGGAGCACCGAGATGAATTTCGGAAAGGTCGGAGTCTTAGTTTCGATTTGGTTCCGACGTTGGGAGGGGCTGGAAGATTTCGAGCGTTTGGCAATCATGATCGAAGTGAGTTCCCTCCTCGGGGCATCGACCTGTTTCCTAATCGCCAACCGGCGGCTCGGTAGCTGAATTTGCGGAAAAAGAATATTGACGCGCTTGGGCAGACGGCGGCCATTTTGATCGTAACGAAAGGCATGTTATCTCGCGGATGATACACTAGATGACAACCGAGTAATGTTTGCACTTTGCCCCGCTGCGGAGTAGACAGACGGTTGAGTCTGAGCGCAAATATAGGCGACCCTGACCTTGCGTAGGGGCAGAAAGACCGTTAAGGAACGATCGAGACCGCTGGTAAAAGATGTGTGTCGCTACAGAAGCAATTTCACGAATTGTCGCCGCTCCCCTCTGGAGTTGGCAAACCGCCTATGGCCCGGCTTTTGTCGCCGCCTCTGCACGCGACATTGATCCCGATGTTTGGGCGAACGCTTGGAGTCAGCACGCTAAAGGCAACCGGTTTAATGAGGTCGTCGAGCAAGGCCTAAGCGACCAATTCGAGCAACGCTATTTCGTGTTGGTGAATTCTCGGCGAGAACAGGTCTCGATTCAGACCTTTTTTGTTATTAAACAGGACCTGACCGCTGGGCTGCCGAAGACCATGCGAAGCACGGTGACCCGACTTCGCCGGCGGTGGCGCTCTCTGTTTTTCATGCAGATGCTAATGGTCGGAAGTCCGGCTGAGGAAAGTCTACTCGACTGCGAGGAGCCCTGGGCCGTCGAGGCGTTGCGGATGGCTCTGGAGCGATATGCGCGGCAGGCGCGCATCGGATTGGTTTTATTGAAAGACTTCCCGGCGGAATATCGGGAATTGTTGAAGGTCTTTACCAGCCAAAATTATCAGCGCATTCCCGGGCTGCCCGGAGTCAAACTTGAACTGGATTTTTCCTGCTTTGAAGAGTTCATGGCGAAAAAGCTCAGTAAAGTTTACCGAAAGAATTTGCGCCGAAAATTCAAAGTGCTCGAGTCGTTACCGCCAGTAACTCTTGAGGTTCACAATGGGTGCACTCCGGAGCAAGTTGACGAGATTTTTCCGCTGTACTGGGAGGTCTATCAACGAGCGAAATTGAGCTTCGAAGTGCTCAACCGAGAGTATCTGATCCGGCTCGGGCAAAGTATGCCGGATCGGATCCGATTGTTCCTTTGGCGGCAAGAAGGTCGCTTGGTCGCCTTCAACATGGGAATCGTCCATGATGGAGTGATCGACGATCTTTACGTGGGGTTCGACTATGAAGCAGCTTCGAAGCTAAATCTCTATTTTCTGACCTGGCGAGACGTGGTGGAGTGGAGCGTTCAAAACGGAATCAAAACTTATCGCTCCGGGCCGCACAATTATGATCCCAAGCTGCATCTCCGGTTGAGTTTGGTGCCGCGTGATCTCTACGCGCGCCATCTCTCACCGATTTTGAATCCAGCGCTGCTATTGGCGATGAAGTGGCTCGGCCCGACCCGATACGAACCGATTCTCAAACAATTCCCGAACGCGCACGAGCTGTAGTTTAGTAGCGACAACAAACGGCCGGACAAGCTTGGACAGAAGGTCGCAAAGACAGATTTTGAACAGGAGATCGCAAAGATCTCGGAGGGGTAAAGGCTTGAGAGGCAATTCTAAAGCCGCCTTTTGCGAGCGCCTCGGTCCATGACTGGCTTTGGACTCCGGAGCTACGAAGTCTAATGAAACCGATTTTCCTTTGTGCCCTGGTTGCGGCTTGCCGCGCTGTGATCTCCTGTTGTGTCTCTGCGACCTTCTGTAAAAGCGTCAGACCTTGGAAACTTCGCCAGGAGTAACCGCCGTCTTCGGTTTGTCCTTGTTCAAATCTGGATCAAGGAAGCCGAGCGCATGCGGCGGCTTGATAACGCGAACTCCGGCCTTTTTCTGTTCTTCCAAAATCTGCTGATGCAGCTCATGCATCTTGGTCCAATGCACCTTTGGCTTGTAGTGGTGCTCTGCATGGTAGCCGTTATTGAACCAGATCAGATTGTAAAGCTTGTCGTAACTGCTCACACCCCAAGCCATCGGCTCGTCCGGATTTCCGCCGAAATGACGATAGTAGCCGTTTAGATATGAAAGGCAGTGGCCGAGGTAATAGAACGGCAGATAGAACAGCATAAACTGCCAATTCAAGAAAAAGCCGATGATGACCAGGATCACCCAAGAAGCGATTTCGAAGACTCCCCAGTACGCGTTGAAAGCGTTACGTTTCTTGACTTCTCTAAAGATCGCTTTGGGGTCATCGCGAAAATAGCTCAAAAAAACGTATGACCAGACATTCTCCGCTTCGTGATCGTGGCCATGCTTATAAATGGAAATCGGATCGACCGTGTCTCCCTCACCATCCGGATAATCACTGTTACCCTGATGGTGCTTGAGATGAATCAAGTGATAGAACTGCTGCGAATAGCCCATCGTTACCGACAGCAACCAGCTGAAAAATCGGTTAGCCGGTTTCCATTTAAAGTAAGGATTATGTATGAAATTGTGAGCGATTCCGTTGATGTTCCAGGAGATGCTGACGGAGTAAACGAAACCCAGAATCAGCATGATCCACAGCGGAGTGTGCGGAAACAAAAAGAACATCGAAATCACAAATCCGGTATGGGAGAGCATCGCAACTACCGGAATCCAGTCTTTATTGGAATGGGCCAAAATCTTCATATAGCCGTTGACACCATCACCATCATGGTAAACGAAAGGACTTGCAACCGTCTTCCGAAGGGCTCGCCAGTAATTTACTGAGTTGTAATATTTTAAAATGCTTGTTACGTCCGACCGCGAATCCTCTGCCGGGCAACTCGATCCCCCTCCTGGGCGTGCTTGGTTTTTAAATCCCTATCTCCAGATCGGAGTGAGTGTTCTGCTCAATGCAGCGGCTCAGATTCTCATTAAGATCGGTACCGGGCACGCATCGGATCAATCACTGCTTTCCGTTTCCAGTCTGACCTCTGGCGCCATGTGGCTCGGAATCGTCGCGATGGTGCTCGCTTTGGTTTCCTGGCTTTATGCGTTGCGATCGGTTCCGCTTACCATCGCCTTCACTTTGGCGGCCGGTACTCAAGTGATAGTGCCGCTAGGTTGTTGGATCTTTCTCGGCGAGCAGATCTCCCTACTCCGTTGGGGCGGAATTCTTCTCGTTACATTTGGCATTCTGCTGGTTGCTCAACCGCTTTCAAAAGTTGAGGAGCGATTATGAACCCGCTCTATTTTTTGTTGCTCCTGGTCTCCAATGCCAGTGGAATTGCCGGGCAGCTCTTCTTCAAGAGAGGTATGGGCGACACCGTGCAAATGGCGGGCTGGCAAAGAGCCTCGTGGGTCGGAACCGGAATTGCATCGAAGGCCCTTAGTTTCTTCTGCTGGGTCCTGTTGCTCTCCCGATTCGAGCTCAGTTATATCTATCCTTTTGAAGCTCTGGACCCGATTTTTGTTGCGCTGGCGGCTGCCCTTTTTCTAAGAGAGAAGCTCAGTTTCCGGTTGCTTTTGGGGATCTCAATTATTAGCGCCGGAATTGCGATCGTCTCGATCACGTAGTAGCGGGGATGTTCCTGCCTGCGCAATGGGAGGTTAGGCCGAGCGGTCGTGATGATATCACAAAACCATTTCCGCTCTTGGTTCCGGAGCTGGAAGGTCCGGACTACTACTCATCCTGCTGTCTCTGAGCCAATCAGAGCGGGCCAGATTCGCTCGACCGCCTTCCGGTTTCGTTCGGAAGCAAACATCGGGTCCGGCGGCGGTTTCTTTGGATGATCAATCTGCGCGGTTTTTCGCTGGGTCCACCGGGCGTAACTGGCCGGCGAATGGGCCCCGCAGATATCTCCGCCGACTACTAACGAACCGAGCCGAATCTGTGCGATTGCCCAAACCAGGTCATCGGCAGTGAAGAGCCCTTGTTCCCAATCGGTTACTGCGTCCTCAGGGGTCAAACAATCAAAATCGACGGTAATATAAACGTGGCGGCCCCTCAATGTATCAACAAACTGCCTGAATTTTCTGCGCCAATTCTCCGCGTTCATACCGGTCCAGCGCTGGCGGGCGGACTCACTGAATCGATCAATCCAGGGCCAAACTTCCAGTTTTCCCGACCGCAGCGCCGCGTGGTTAGCGAACCAGCGATGCGGTGGATTCAGCTCGAAATTGGCACATCCCCAAATTGCCGCTCTGGTAATCGGTGTACTCTCCAGCGCTCGGTTCATCCAGGTACCACAACACCACGAAGGCGGCCGGGTGTCCCAGTCCGGATGATTATCAAACGAGACGAGAATGAAAGGTTCACGGACCTGCCGGATCCAAAGACCAGTGAGATGATGGAAATCGCCCGATCCATAAAGAGTAAAGGGAGTCATCCTAGTTCCGATTTCTTGCCAAAACGCATTAATGAGTCGAGCGGGAGCGCAATAGCGGAGTTGCGGACCCCAGCTCCGGCAATTCTGGATTTGTAAGATCGCTGCCGTTCCAGCCGGCCATGCGCCGTCGAGGTCGATGATCTGGCAATCCGTCATTCTCGCCATAGGCTCGAATGAAATGACAAATGACAAATAGCAAATGACAAATAGGATGATTCTTTACCCTCAAGCTGGACTGATTTGTCATCTGTCATTTGTCATTTGTCATTTCATTCGAGTCTAAGACGAGAATGACACTCCAAGACATTCAAGCTGCCAAAAAACGAATCAAAGGCGGTATCTATTACTCGCCTTGTCCCATTTCGGGACAGCTCTCTGAATTCGCGGGCTCACAGGTCTATTGCAAACTGGATCATTTACAGCGGACCGGTAGTTTCAAAGAACGGGGTGCCCGAAACGCGCTTTTGCTTTTGGATTCGGGCCGCTGCGAGAAAGGAGTAGTAGCGGCGTCGGCTGGCAATCATGCTCTGGGCCTGGCCTACCATGGCAAACTGCTAGGCATCCCGGTGACGGTGGTAATGCCGGAAACAGCACCACTGATTAAGATCACGAGCTGCCAAAGGCTCGGCGCGAATGTGTTAATTCGGGGAAATAATTTCGCGGAAGCACGAGCCTTTGCGGACAATCTCGTCGCTGGCGAAGGCCTCACTTATATCCACGGTTATGATGATTGGGAAATAATCGCCGGCCAGGGAACAATGGGACTCGAGATTCTGGATCAGGTCCCGGAGGTTGACGCGATCCTGGTTCCAGTCGGAGGCGCCGGCTTGATCGCGGGAGTTGCGTTGGCGGTCAAGAGCTTGCGGCCCGAGGTGCAAATTATTGCTATCGGAGCCGAAAATACTCCTAGTTTCGCAGAGGCCTTGCGAGCAGGGAAGCCGGTGCGGGTCATCAATCACCCGACCTTGGCCGACGGTTTAGCAGTTCCGGAAGTTGGCAATAATGCATTCTCGGTAGCCAGACGCTACGTCGATCATCTGGTTAGCGTTTCGGAAGATGAGATCGCGCTCGCGATTCTGCGGATCATCGAACTGGAGAAAAGTGTGGTTGAAGGTTCTGCGGCGGCGACTTTAGCGGCCCTACTCAGCGGCAAGCTACCCGAGCTTGAGGGGAAAAAAGTGGTGCTCCCGTTTTGCGGGGGAAACATCGATCCGGGTATTTTGAATCGGGTCATCGAAAAGGGGTTGGTTGCGGACAATCGGCTTTTTCGTTTCACTGCAACGATTAGCGATCGGCCTGGTGGTTTAGCTGCTCTGACGCAGGTGATTGCGTCAGTCGGGGCCAGCGTCAAAGAGATCACTCATGATCGCACGTTTGGCCGAGCGGAAGCGTCGGCCGTACAAGTAATTTGCATCGTCGAAACACGAGATCGCGAACATATCGCGGAACTGCAGCAAGCGCTCCAGAAGAGCCGTATTCGCTGCAGTCAGGGCTGAAGAGGATCAGCTATCGCAGCGGCGAACCGCTCGATTGCCCATTGACCCTGGTTGCTTGCTTTTTATAGTTAAGTACCCGGGTTATCTTCCCTCCGGGGCAACTTCTACCTTAATACATTTATGGCTCTCTCAATTGGCTCGAACGCACCAGATTTTGCTCTCAGTACAAAAGACGCTTCCGGCATCCGCCTCGTCTCGCTTAGCGATAATTTCGGCAAAACCAATACTCTGGTCCTGTTTTTTCCGGCCGCATTTACCAGCGTTTGCACTGCAGAAATGTGTGATCAAACCGAAGTGTTCGGAACCTACGAAGGGTTGAACACTGCGGTATTCGGAATCAGTGGAGACAGCCCATTTTCTTTGGAAGCCTGGGCGAACCAGGAGAAGATTCGGATTCCATTACTGAGCGACTACGATCATTCGGTCGCTCGGGGCTATGGAGTAGCCTACGATAGCTTTCCTCCTGGTACGAACCTTCCATTGATTGGGCTTGCAAAACGATCTGCTTTCATAATCGACCGCAACGGAGTGATACAATACGCCGAGAGCTCTGATAATCCGAAGCAGCTGCCAGACTTTGAAGCGATCCAGGCGAAGCTAAAGGAGTTAGCCTAATTATGCCGATGGAGCATGTGATCGGCACGTTCGCTTATGGAAAAGGCAAACGAGCCAGATTCTATTCATTGCCCGCGCTGGAAGAAGCGGGAATCGCTCCGGTTTCTCGACTTCCGGTCAGTCTCCGAATCGTGCTGGAATCGGTTCTCCGGAACTGTGATGGAAAGAAGGTTACCGAAGAAGATGTCACGACGCTGGCGCGTTGGAATGCGAAGCACCCGGCGGAGGAAGAGATTCCGTTCGTCGTGGCCCGGATCGTATTGCAGGATTTCACCGGTGTGCCGTTGCTGGTTGATCTGGCGGCCATGCGTGGAGCGGTGGCACAAGTCGGTCAAGACCCTAAAATTATCGAACCACTGGTGCCAGTTGACCTGGTTGTCGATCATTCGGTCCAGGTAGATTTTGCCGGGATCCCAGAAGCGATCGAGCTCAATCTCGAATATGAGTTTAAACGTAATCGAGAACGTTACGAATTTCTGAAGTGGGGCCAACAAGCGTTCAAGACCTTTGGCGTGGTGCCTCCTGGCATCGGCATCGTGCATCAGGTGAATTTGGAATACCTTGCTCACGGTGTGCTCAGTGCTTCCTCTCCGGAAGGCGAAATTTGTTATCCAGACACATTGGTTGGAACCGATTCGCATACCACGATGATCAATGGACTTGGCATCGTCGGGTGGGGAGTCGGTGGGATCGAAGCGGAAGCCGGCATGCTTGGCCAGCCGGTCTATTTCCTTACTCCGGAAGTGGTGGGAGTGCATCTTTCCGGCAAGCTTAGAGAAGGCGTCACTGCCACCGATCTAGCCTTACGCGTTACGCAGATGCTGCGAGCGGAGAAGGTTGTAGGCAAGTTCGTTGAATTCTACGGAGAGGGTGCGGCCTCACTGCCGCTGCCAGACCGGGCTACGATCGGAAACATGGCTCCGGAGTATGGGGCAACCATGGGATTCTTCCCGGTGGATTCCGAATCGGTCAACTACCTGCGGATGACTGGACGAACGGAGGAAACGATCGATCGGTTCGAAAAATATTTTCAGGCTCAGCAGCTTTTCGGCATGCCCAAGAAAGGAACGATCGATTACAGCGTCGATCTTGATCTTGATCTATCGTCAGTTCAGCCGAGCGTGGCCGGCCCCAAACGGCCGCAAGATCGCGTCGATCTGGAATCACTCGGCCAAACCTTTCATTCGCTGCTCAGCAAGCCGGCGGCTGAAGGCGGATACGGCAAGGACCCGGAAAGTCTGGCGCAGAAGGTGACTGTCTCAATGAACGGAAAGGAACCGACGGGGCAACCGGAAAAATCTGGAGCGATCGGCCACGGTAGTGTCTTGATTGCGGCCATTACCAGTTGCACGAACACCAGTAACCCAAGCGTGATGCTGGGGGCTGGACTGCTCGCGAAGAAAGCGGTGGAACGTGGGATGAAGGTGAATCCCACCGTTAAGACATCTCTGGCGCCGGGTTCGCGGGTGGTAACCGACTATCTGCAAAAGACTGGATTGCAGCCTTATCTGGATGAACTCGGATTTAATATTGTTGGGTACGGATGCACCACCTGCATTGGAAATTCGGGACCGCTGCACCCCAACATCGAGCAGGCACTCTCCGATAAAGACTTTGTGGCCGCATCCGTCCTCTCTGGCAACCGAAACTTCGAAGCGCGGGTACACCAAAGCATCAAGGCAAATTTCTTGATGTCGCCTCCGTTGGTTGTTGCCTTTGCCTTGGCCGGCCGCGTTGACGTCGATCTTGCGCACGAACCGATAGGCAAAGACAAGGATGGCAGCGATGTTTATCTCAGCGATATCTGGCCAACGCTACAAGAGATTCGCGCAACTATGGAGACGGCGTTGTCGCCGGAGGTGTTTCGTAGATTGTACGCCGATTTCGCGAGCCAAAATCCTAAATGGAACGAGATCTCCTCGTCTACCGGAGAGTTATATCAATGGGATGAAGACAGTAACTACATCCACGAACCGCCATTTTTTGCTGACTTCTCGATGGAGCCGGGAACAATCGAAGATATCGTCGATACGCGACCCCTGGGAATCTTTGGCGATTCGGTGACGACTGACCATATCTCACCGGCAGGAGCCATTAAACAAAGCTCGCCCGCTGGCCAGTATTTGATCAGCCGCGGTGTGCAACCGATCGATTTCAACAGTTATGGTAGCCGGCGTGGAAATGACTTGGTTATGACCCGCGGGACGTTTGCCAATGTTCGGATCAAGAACCTGATGGTGCCCGGCGTCGAAGGAGGAGTGACGAAGCACTATCCGAGTGGTGATCAGCTTTCCATCTACGAAGCGTCGGTACGATATCAGGAGCAGAAAGTTCCGCTGATCGTGATTGCCGGGCATGAGTACGGTACTGGATCGAGCCGCGATTGGGCGGCGAAAGGCACTCGGTTACTTGGAGTAAAAGTGGTTATTGCTGAGAGTTTTGAGCGGATCCATCGATCCAATCTGGTAGGAATGGGCGTACTGCCGTTACAGTTTGCGGAAGGGACGAATGCCCGATCATTGAAACTGGATGGATCGGAAATGTTCAGTGTCATTGGCTTGAGCGACGTGATTCGGCCGCGTCAAAAGGTTCGATTCCGTATCAAACGGAAAGACGGCCAAACCGAAGAGATCGACGCAATTCTCCGGATCGATACGCCGATCGAAGTCGATTATTACCGGCATGGCGGGATATTGCCGTATGTGCTGAGGGAATTGTTGAGCCGAGCAGGGTGAGGAGCGCCGGCAACGCCGGTCTTCGGTAGCGGCGACTTGCCTGTCCGACATAGTCCTGTATCGCCGAGGTAGTCGCCTGTCGCGAGCGGGAAGACGTCGGATCCCCTTTGAGACCCCTGCGTTACGGGGCAAACCGATCGAACGAATCCGATTCGTGTGGCTGACCTAGGGGCGCAGTCGCCATCGCTCGCCATCACTGGTTTTCATCCAATGCCGGTTTTTCGCGCCTTGCGATCAGGGGTGTTGCTTTAACGTCGGAGATATCGTCAGGATCCGATAGCGGTCGTCGACGGCGAGCTCGCAGATTGCGTCGATCGCATAGTTAGCGCTGGGAACTCCTCCGGGTTGGGCGGACACCGTATCGAGCTGACCAAAGTTGCCGATGGCGCGGAGAATTCGCGTAGTTACGTGCCGGATAATTCCTTCCTCGTGAAGTAAAAAACGAGAGCCGCTCTGCCATTTCAGCGAGTGAAACGCCACGTCGATCGTCGGCTCCACCGATGCCAGTTCCGGAGAAACCCGCAGCAGTAGAGACGGACCGGAAATCGAATATGCGCGGTCATTCTCGATCCGGTAAATCGCTAAGCTGTTCAGGTGTCGGTGTACGCGATACCAAAGGGCTAAATGCCGCGAATCGGGCGCCCATTCAGCATGGAAAGCGGCCGGTGCAGTATCGAAGAATTCGGCCACTTCCTGAAGCGCGCCAAGATTTTTCTTGGTGCGCGCGTTTACCAGAAAGATGCCGAAAGAACCACGGTCATCCTCGTGAGCGGCCACTGTGTACGCTTGGTTGGGTGATAACCCATTTTCGATCGGAACAAATTGGCCGACCTGATAGCGCCAGTCGGCTGTGGCGAACGTCCGGGTCTGGCTGGTTAGAATTGCGGAGCATACGAGGAACAACGGCCAACGGCGTCGCATGGGAGAGGCTAATTGGTAATCAGTAATCAGTAATCGGGTGTTACGGACAGCACGGTTAGTTGATCCGTTCGCGTTCGAAATAGGATACAAACGCAACCAGTGTGGCCGCGACGTAGGCTTTTCGAAGTCGGGGCGGTAGCACGCCTCTCTGGCATTTGCATTGCTGATTACTGATTACTGAATACCGCTGACTGCTTGCCGGTCACCAGGCGGATAACCCAAACATTGGTTGGGATCACTTGAATGATCCAGTCCAGGGCCGGCGCGAAGATCGGTTGCTCTGGCTCGCCTATCCGAGATGGCATGACCAAGAGATCTGCGCCGTTCGATTGAATAAACTCGCAGGCAGTGAATCCGGTGTTTCCGCGAACTGCGTGGGTGTCGATTTCCAGCGGTTTAGAACATAATTCGGCGGCAAGCGCTTCGAGGTTTTGCTGAGAAGAGGGAGCGTCGGCTCCCAACGCTTTTTCTTTGGCCTCGGCGAACGTGGTTTGGACGTGAAGCAGCGTCAGTTTTTTTGCGCCGATCCGCTCGGCCAAATTGGCGCCGCGCTGCGATACCTGGCGGCTGAACGGAGTAAAATCAGGAATCGCGACAAACACGTGCCCGGGTGGGGGGGCGCCCTCTTTTGGCTCAACAAACAGAAAGAGATCGCAGGGGGCCTCACGCAAGAGCGAGCGAGCAACGTCCCCGGTAAAATTGCGATGCACACTTTCCTGTTCCAGTGCGCCCGCGATCAGCAAATCGATTTGCTGCGCCGATAGCACATTCAGGATTGCTTCGGACGGCGAGCCGGCTTGAAAATGAATGGGCGCGTCTTCCGAGAGTTTCAAAGATCGGAGCGTCCCTCGAAAACGCTCCACTTTGTCGGAGCTCTCTTCGGCAGCATGGATTAGATGAAGCGGAACGTCGAACAGATCGCTGATGCGTCCTGCTTCTGCTAACACATCCCTAAAACGAGGTGAAAAAGTCGTGGCGACTCCGGCTCGGCGATACACGTAACGGAGCCTACTTTAGTTCAGTTAAAGCAACAACCTGGATTCTCCGGAGAGTTGATAAAATAGCCGAAAATGAGTCCCCGATCTACCCCAGATATTTCTTACGCAGATATTCTATGCGGTACTTCGCCTGGGTGGGTTCGCCGGTAACGCGGGCCATCAAATCGTTGGGCAGAAACTTTTTACCTGGCCGATGGACCTCTGTTCGCAGCCAAGTCAACAACGGCTGATATTCGCCTTCGGCCAGTGAATCGGTCAAACCAGCAACGTGTTGCTCGGCGAAATTCATGAGTTGTGCGGCGTTGAGGTTACCTAAGGAATAAGTTGGGAAATAGCCGAGAGCCCCCATGCTCCAATGAATGTCCTGCAGAACACCGACTCGATCATCAGGGACCTTCAATCCGAAAAGTTCTTCGAAATTCGCGTTCCAGATCTCCGGCAAATCGCCCACCGCGATTTTGCCTTCAATCAACCCCAGCTCAATTTCAAAACGCAGCAGGACGTGCAAATCGTAGGTCACTTCGTCGGCTTCAACGCGAATAAAGGAGGGGGCTACTCTCTGTATGGCGCGAACGATTTGGTCGATCCCGAATCGTTTGAGATCAGCGAAATGTTCCAACGCGACCGGATACCATCTTTCCCAAAAAGAACGACTGCGCCCAACATGATTCTCCCAGAGGCGGGATTGCGACTCATGAATTCCTAACGAAACTGCCGAGCCCACCGGTGTGCCGAACGCTTCCGGACGGAGACCCTGTTCGTACAATGCGTGCCCAGTTTCATGCAAGATTCCGTAAAGAGAGAGCTGGAAAAGCTTTTCGTCATAGCGCGTGGTGATCCGATGATCGGAAGGTCCCAACGAGGTAGCGAACGGATGGGTGGTCGTATCGATCCGTCCCGCGCCAAAATCATAACCGATCGCTTCGGCAATGATTCGATTGAATTTCTGTTGGTTAGCGATCGGATAGTTGCCGGCGAGCGATTCACCGCCAGTTTGGTCGCCGATTTGCTGGACCAACGCTTTGAGAGCTGGCTTTAGCTCGGCGAAAACGGGGGCAACATAAGCCGCGGTTGCTCCTGGCTCGTAATCTTCGAGTAGCGCGTCGTAAGGAGAAGTCGCAAAACCATACCGCTGCGCTTTCTCGATGGTCATCGACACGATCTTCTCGAGGTGGGGTCGAAATGCCGAAAAGTTTCCGGCTTGTCGCGCGTGTCTCCACGCTTCCCGGCTCAACGCCGCCGCCTTTTCGAATTTTTCGACGAATTCTACCGGCAATTTGGTGGCACGCTCATAGCTTCGGCTCCATTCGCGGATGTTAACGCCTTCATCAGACTCCGGGGTAAAACCAGCTTGGCGGGATGACTCCAACCATTCTCCGACTAGCGGATCGGTGAATAGCGCGTGCGCTTTGGCTCCAAGATAACTCAGCTGCTCGGCTCGATACTCCACACCCTTGGCCGGCAGATAGGTTTGCTCATCCCACTCGAGCACCTGAGATGATGATCTTAGGAGGCTTATCTCTCTGGTGCGATCTAAAAGCTTCTGATACGGCGTAACGTCCATCTGACGACGATGAGCCAATCTCATTGCCGGAGCAAACCGGTTTTTCGAGAACGAGATGCCGCTTGCTCTGGCTACATGGCATGAACTATAAACCGCTCGCATGGAAGCGATTTTTGGCATTGTCCTCGGCGTTATCGCGTTTCTATTGATTTACTGCCTGCTCGGAGGCGTCTATACCGTCACGCAAAACGAGCGGGCCGTGGTCACGAATTTTGGCAGGGCCGAACGTATTGGCAAGAAGACGACGTTAGATCTTCCAATCGCGGATTATCTGACTCCGGAGAACCGTGAACGATATGAATACCCGCAGATTCGCGTGATCGGTCCGGGAGGACCATACCTACGGCTGCCATGGCAGCGTATTTACAAAGTAAATTTGGCAATTCAAACAATGAATGTTGCCTTTGATCCGGATGCTCCCGGCGCCAATGCCAATGGCACCATTCTGGAGGCAGTGACCAAGGATCAGCTGAATATCGGATTGAGCGGACAAATCCGGTACAAGGTAAGCGAGCAGAATCTCTATGCTTATTTATTCGGCGTTAAGAAACCGATTTCTCACGTCCTCGGTTATTTTATTTCTGTCCTGCGGGAGCGGATTGCCAAATACGAAGCACCGATTGTGACGGGCGAGGTGACCGCGACGGAGAAGAGCAGCGAAAGTTTAGCCAAGGCGGGCGTGTCGATAAACGATCTGCGAAAAAACCTGAACGATCTAAACGAACAAATGGACCGCGAATGCCTTTCATCGGCCGCCCGCTACGGGATGGTGCTCGACGCTTCGTTAATTACCGGGATCGATCCGCCGCCCGAAATCGAATCGGCACTGGCCGCCATTAACACCGCCCATAACGAGGTTTCGGCCAATCTGAGCTTGGCCCAGGCGACCGCAGACCAGAAAATCGAACAATCGAAACGAGCGGTGGAAATCGAGACGAACCGGGCAGAAGCAGAGGTCCAACCCTTGCGCTGGTTGGCCCAACAGATCACCGAGCTGAAACGCAGCGGTGACACAGCGGTTGCGGCCTATCTGAGAAATGTCCGCCTGGAATTGTTTTCGCGTTCGCGCCGAATCGTGCTGGCCAGAAAGGAGGATCGGTGACGAACTTTTTAATTACGTTTGTGTTTTCTTTCATCTTTTGCTGGGTGGCGCTGCCGGTGGCTCTTGCTATCCTCAAGACGATCAATTTTTATACCGCCGTCTCAGAGGGGCGCTGCAAAGTCTATCTCCTGTTCGGAAGGGTGTTAGGCGTGGTCGAAGAACCGGGACTGCATCTGCTCTGGATTGATTTGGGACCACAAGCCGCACTCGTGCGCTTCTTCGGCCGAATCTATGAAATTGATCGCCGGTTGGATCAGGAATACCTGCGTAGCAACCCGGTGAACTCCGAAGAAGGAACACCAATGGGGGTGGGTGTTTGGTATGAAATGCGAGTGCACAACCCGGTTGATTTTCTATTTAAGAATACCGATCCGCAGGGTTCGCTTCGCGCCAACGTAGCAAACGCCACAGTACGCAGCTTGAGCAACATGCCGCTAGAGAAATTGTTGGAAAACCGGCATGAGATGAGCCGTGTCGTTCGTCAAGAAGTCTCGCCTAAATCCGATGAATGGGGATATCAACTCGGTTCGGTCTATATCCGGAAAGTTCATTTCCGCGATTCGGAGATGATCCGGCAGATCGAGCACAAAGTGGTTAACCGTCTAAGGCAGGTCACCTCAGCAATTCGCCAGGCAGGCACAAACCAAGTAGATATTATCACCAGCGCTGCCGAACGGCAATCCGCCGCAGAGTTCGCTCGTGCCCGTTCGGTTCGACCAAAATTGGTTGGAGAAGCCTTGCGCGAAATCGGACAAGATCCGGAGGTGCTCGATGCAGTGTTCGAAACCTTGGAAGTGGATCGGATTGTGAAAGGCAATGCCGATGTGACTTTGGTGCCCAATGGTCAATACGAGACGTTGGTCAGTCTTCTAGCTGGTGGCACATTCGGTAAGCCCGCGACCGATCAGCCGCCGCCGCTTAGGCAGTGAACCCAGATTGGACAGAATCGAAGATTTCCGAGCTGTTATCCGAGGCTCTTTTTTCGCAGGATGGGTTCCGATTCTCGATTGGTATAACCCCGCTGCGACCCGAGGAGTTCTTTGCCAATCACCGAAACGAAGAAATTCTTCGGCAACGGTGGCGACTTCTGAAGGAGCGACCTGATCTCTATACTCACGCGCTCGAGCAAGTAGCTGACTGGCAAACCTTGGTATCTTCGGTTCGTCGATGGGAGCCGACTTCATCAGAGCAAGACATCCAAACCTTGGGCGCTAGCTGGGAGCCGGATTTCGTTGTCTTAGATAGAAACGAGCCAAATCGCGTTCTCGGAGGTTGCGTCTGTTTTCCGTCGGGATGGAGTTTACCGGAAAAGGTAGGGAAGAGCCTGTTGGCGACGCATGCTCCGGTGCCCGGAATGAACCGATTATTAGCGCCGAAAATTGGCCAATTCATTTCCCGTCTTGATTCAAAGCGCTGTTTTCAGCGGACCAACTGGGGACTTACTGGATCGCAAGCGCTCGACCAACATCCTGACAGACGAATTTCGCCGATTGGCGCTGCAGCCGATCCGGCTACGGTCGATTTGCGCATTGAATGGCAGGCACTCACGGGCTTGACCGGCGATCTGATCCTGTTTGGGATTCGAGTCTTTCACGTATCGCTGGCGCGGGTCCGTACAACCCCACCGTTAGCGGGGCTGTTAGCGGACAACTTAGCTTCAATGCCGGACCCGGTTGCCGAATATAAACGGCTAGTCGATTGTCGGGCCCATCTGATCAGTTATCTGCGTTCGTGACCCTGGCATTCTCCTGGATCCGACGGCCGCCGGACCGCTACCGACTATTACCTCATCCTGTATTCCTTGAACTTCAGAACTCTTTCGACTTCTATCTCAAGTGTGTATGCCAAGCCTCCGCTGCCAATTCCTCCGCCTATTCTTGTGCTAATTCTGTTGCTGGTGAGCGGCTGTTTAATGGCTGCTATTCGTTTAGCCGCGATTCCCATTCCGGCCGGTCGACCAATTGGCATATGCTTTCTCCTGATCGGTCTTATCACCGGCTTCTCCGGGTTCTCCGCTTTCCGCAAAGCCGGAACTTCACTTCGTCCAGGCGATGAACCGACCCGGTTTGTAACGGAGGGGCCATTTCGCGTCACTCGCAATCCGATGTATCTCGGCTTTGAACTAATTTTGATCGCGGTTTTCTTTTTGACGAAATCGGCCTTTTTTCTAATTCCCCCGGTGGTCTTTTTTTTCTTAATGAATTTTCTCTTGATACCGTTTGAGGAAAAATTGATGACCGAACACTTCGGTGAACCGTACACCGAATACCAGCGGCGCGTACGAAGATGGCTGTGAGGACTCTTCCTTCTATTGCGGAATTGGTGGATGACTTGACACGAAACGCTCATACGAGTCTTCATCAGCGATCATAGCCGCGAGCGCGGAAAGAATCGGTCCAGGCCGATAGAGTCCACTGAAAATTGCTGTGTCATCGATGGCGCTGCGGATTACAAAGGTGGGGCGTTGATTGAGGTTAAGTCGATTGAACTCGGCTGTCGCCGCGCGGATCTCCTCGTTAGTTGCCGGATCATTGAGATAGTTTTCGAATTTTGCTGGCTCGATACCGCTAGCCGCTACCGCGATACCGAGCGCAACATCATGGCGAAGAATGAATCTGCCCTTGTTCAGGCCCTCAATCTTTAGCGCTTCGAGCACTTCCGCGCCTTTTCCTAGCTTCTCAGCGACATGGATTACCCGGTTGGGCAACCAAGTGGTTTGGCCCGATCTTTCGATCCACCGGTGATCGAACCGCCGGCCGGTCGCAACCTCGCAGCGATCGTAAAACCAGAGCTCCTGTTCCAGGCCGGCATCCATTGGCTCACCCTGATTGATCAACGCGATCTTGCGGATGATCGGAACCCGCGGGCCATACTGCTCCCGAATTTTTGCGAGGACCTCATCACCCAGTGCGCACCACATCGAACAAACGTCGTAGAAGTAGGTCAGCTGCATACGGCGCAAGTTAGCAACCCAACGAACAAATTCTACAAAAGGTCACAAAGAGAGACTTTTGAACAGGAGATCGCAGAGATCCCAGAGAGGTATTATTGATCGGAACGGTGGATAAGATGGTCATCCGGCTAGGGAGTTTTCAGGCGGTAAAAATCAAAAATCCTTCTGAGATCTTTGCGATCTCTTTGTTCAAAAAAGCCTCTCCGCGGTCTCCTGTTACTCAGGGTTTATAGAGTAAGCTGAGCTCTATCTCGCGCGTTAGTTGCCAGCCGCCAATCTCGCCGCTCACGACGACTCCCGGCAAGGTGTAGTGCCGAACTCGTAACAATTGAAATCCCGTGTTTTGGATCTCTTGAGCGCTAAGACCGAACCATTTCGGCCCGATGTTATCGTCCCAAAATACCATTGTTTGTGGTGGAGCATCTTGCAAAACCTCCAGGTTGCGGTCGCGATCTTCGCTTAATGCTGGCGCGGTGCTGAGATCATTATTGGTCTGAATGCACATCCCAACGTCACTCCAAATGAAGCCGCGCACGGTGCGGCGATTCTGTTCGAACCAGGTGAGCATCTCGCGGATCGCGACGAAGTCACGCGTCCAAATCAATGAATCCAGGTACAGGAAAGAGATCAGCAGTGAACCGGCGATGACAATCGATGCCATGATTGGCCGAGCGGGCCGAAACCACGCATTTTGCCAGGAGGCAACGATGTTCCAACCTACCAGTGTGATGACAGCAGTAGCGGGGGCAACCGAAACCATATAGCGCGGGTATCCGGCTTCACCAAAGAGCCCATAGGCGCGAAATACGCTATGCAGAAGAAAAAATAAGAGCCAAGCTGTTGTGATCGATGCGTGTTTTCTCAGCCAGAGCAAACGGAGAAGTCCGATCAGCAGAAAAAGGATAAGCAGCGGACCAGCAAATTCCCAGGCTCGACTCGAATAGCTCCAGATGGAACCGTTTCCATAAATTCCGTTTTGCCAATGAGTCGGCCAGTTATGGACGATGAAGAATGGATCGCCGGTGATAGCGAGGGCGGCCACCCACCATAGAATCATGCCAGTGGCTAGAAGGGGAAGAGAAGTCGCGCCGGCCAATAAGGAAGTCCGCCGCTCGGTTTTCCAATGAGGGCTCAATACCCAACAGCCCCAGAGCAGGCAGAGGAATACGCCTTCCGGGCGGGCCAGAGGCAGCAGGGAGGCGCAGAGCATGCCCATTTTGGTCCGGCCACGTAAGTGTAGTCGTAACGCCGCGACGAAGATTAGGGCGAAAAGCGGTTCAGTCAGCAGATCGGTGAAAAGCTCGAAAAAAGTGGGTTGAGCGAGAAGCAACGGAATGCTCAACCAAGCCCTTTCAAGGCGCAAATCCAGAGCGAGTTTCCAGGTTTGCCAGGCGACTAGAAGGCTGATGACGAGAGCAAAAAATCGCGTTGCTCTAAAACCCAACAAGGCCGGCCCGGAAAATGCCAATGTGTAGAGCGGGCGAGCCCAGACATCGACAAAGTAGGCCGGCTGATGCCAGGCGGTGTGGGCCATCACAAAATGGTAACCGGAATCCTGCTCAGGAAATCCTGGGAACAGGAAGATCAAGGCTCCGCCGAGCAGTGCCATCAACAGGAGAACGATGGCAAAACTACGGGGGCCGGCACGGGTACGAGAGGGTTCGAGTACTGGAGTAAGGGGGTCTTGGAGCAATGGAGTGGCGGAGTATTGGATTGGTAGGGCGAAAACCCGACTACGCGAAGCCTAGGTTGCGGCCGGCTGTATGGTTTTCCTCAAACGCACAGCTGGGCGCGCCAAAGCGCAGCGACGGCGGCAGGTCCGGCGACGGCAGGATCTGTGAGCCTGGAGTGATAAGTGGTGGAATAATCAGGAGTAGGAGTATTGGCAGTTCTGCGTTGGCAGAATCAGCTTACATATTGGTTTGGCTCAACCGCAAAACCTAAACAGAGTTGGCTAGTCGGCGCTATCACAAACCGCTGGAACTATGGGAATTGAAGCTTTAAGTAGCAACGGAGTGCTTTGTCACTCTGCTCTACATCTGTGGCTCAGGCCCCCTCCATGCTTGCCTTCTGGGGTCTCGCGGCAGCATGATAGTGCCGTTCGAACGGAGTCGTTCTGATGCTCTTCAAGTTGATTGTCGCGACTGTTCCCAATGATTTGCGCGCGAAGTTTAGCGAAAGTCAGGCGTCAGCCTGGGGTGGCTTGGAATCGGTGCCCGGTTTTATGGCACAGATAGGGGGATGGGTTGATGATCGTCCCGATTCAGCCGCCATCGTAGCTTACTGGAAAAGCGAAAAGTTCTATTCCGATTTCATGCAGGAACAGCATGACTCGTTTGCCAATCGTCAGCGTGATACCTATTCCGCGCTCCGAGTCCACACTGGTCATGTCATTTTGACGATGAAAGAAGCAGATCCCAGAGTCGCAATCGCGAAGGCCGGGGTCCTGCGGGTCTCGGATCTCACTTTGCGGCGAGACTCTTCGCCGCTGTTTCTAGCGATGCAGTTTGATATTTGGCGACCGGGATTGGTTTCCAGTGGCGGGATGCTCGGTAACACACTTTCCCGTTTGGGACGACTGCCGGATCGCTTCGCCAGTACGACCTTTTGGAGAAGCGCTGACGCTCTTCGCACCTATATGGAGACCGTCTATCCCGCGCTGAGCGTTCAGGCAAAATTGAAAGATCACGTTGAGGAAATGGCGAGCTACCATATCCCTCTGGAACCTTGCTGGAGCGTGGTGGCACCGCGATCCGACCCAGGCTGAAACTGAGCGCGGCGAGCGCGAAGCCGCAGACGAGATAGCGGGCGGTTTCAACCGCCATCGGGAAGCAATGTCAACATCGCGATTCGCGACCGTAGTTGCGATCCTTTCGGGTGGCGCCAATCGATGGCGATGGCGTAAACGACCAGTTTGGTTAGCTTGGTGCTCCGATGCAAATCCCGATCAAAAGAACGGTTGAGCGGATGCCGGGGGGCATGATGGTCATTCCTCTCCTGGCCGGCTGTATCATTGCGACGTTTGCGCCTGATCTTCCGAAGTTTTTCGGTTCATTTACTGCCGCGCTTTTTAGCAGTGCGCTGCCGATTCTCGCTGTGTTCTACGTTTGTATGGGCTCGACGATCGACTTGAAGATGACCGGGTACATTGCGAAAAAAGGAGGGAGCCTTTTTGCAACAAAGATTTTGTTGGGTGTGATAGTTGGTTTGATCGCCGGCCATTTCTTGGGTGAACGTCCGATTGATCAGGGATTCTTTGCCGGGCTTTCCGCGTTAGCCCTGGTCGCTGCGATTAATGACACGAATGGCGGTTTATATATGGCTCTGGTGAGCCGATACGGGCGGGCGGAAGATGCGGCCGCATACTCGATTATGTCGATCGAAAGCGGGCCGTTTCTCACCATGATGAGTCTGGGTGTGGCTGGCCTCTCCGCATTTCCGTGGCAGACGCTGGTTGGTAGTGTGCTTCCTTTGGTCTGCGGAATGATCCTTGGAAATATCGATTCCGAATTACGCGAGTTTTTGGGACGCGCGGTTCCAGTGATGATACCCTTTTTTGCCTTCGCCCTGGGTGGAACGCTAAATTTGGCCAGCGTAGCTACCGCCGGATTACTCGGTATCGGTTTGGGACTATTCGTCGTTGTCGGGTCGGGGATTTTTCTGATTCTTACTGACCGCGTCACCGGTGGGACCGGTACCGCTGGTCTGGCAGCCGCCACCACTGCAGGGAATGCAGCCGCGGTTCCAACGCTCGTGGCCGCAGCCAATCCGGCCTACGCCAATGCCGCCAAAACGGCAACGGTGTTGATTACCGCTTCGGTTGTCATTACCGCAGTGATAGTGCCTTTTCTCACTGCCTGGTGGGCCCAACGCTTTACCAAATCTGGAGGACAAGCGGAATGAAGGATTGTTTGATTTTGGCCGATGATCTGTCGAGAGCTGCTGGCGCGAGAGCTTCAATTGTTGGATGAATTGGAACCAGGTGTTTCTCTCGCTTTCGTCTCCGCTCCAAGACCACTATTGGTGGTAGTGAAGGCGGGCCGGTTCGCTGGTCCCGATACGCTTCAGAACGCTTATAGGTTTCTTAAGAAGATAAGGATTAGTCATGAATAGCGCGGAAAACGAGAAGCAGGCATCGCTGCCGGTGATTGCAATAACGATGGGCGATCCGGCGGGGATTGGCCCCGAGGTTATCGCCAAGGCATTGACGCACAAGGAAGTGCATGAAAAGTGTCTTCCCCTGGTGATCGGCGACGTGGAAAGAATGGAAACGGCGGTTCGGATCACGAAATCGCCTTTGTCAGTCGAACAAATTGACAATGCAATCGAGCTGAAGGCTGATCGGACCAAACTTTATTGTCTGGGCGTGACCGCACTGTCCGCGGACCTTGCATTCGGTCGATTGGCCGCGGAGGGCGGCGAAGCGGCCTACCAATACGTCAAAAAAGCGGCTGAGTTGGCGATGGCCGGCGAGATAGATGCTATTTGTACTGCTCCGTTAAACAAGGAAGCGATGCATGCCGCTGGGCACAAGTTTCCCGGTCATACTGAGTTGCTCGCTTCGCTTACCCACACTCCTGAGGTATCGATGCTCCTGGTGACTCCGAAATTGCGGGTTGTTCATGTGACAACGCATATCGGGCTGCTCGATGCCGTGGCCAAGATCGAGCCGGGCTTGGTCGAGCGAACGATTCGACGGGGCAACACTGCAATGCGGGAGGCGGGAATTAAACAACCGAGGATCGGCGTGTGCGGGATTAATCCGCACGCCGGCGAAAACGGCCTCTTCGGACGAGGCGAAGAGGAGGAGAAAATTGCTCCAGCCGTCGCCGTTTGTCGGCATGATGGGATCCATGTGGAAGGACCGTTACCGGCGGACACGTTGTTTTACCGAGCGAGCAGAGGCGATTTTGATTTAGTCGTAGCGATGTACCACGATCAGGGCCACGGTCCAATTAAAGTCCTGGGAATCGAAACCGGAGTCAATGTAACGCTGGGTTTGCCGGTTATTCGAACCTCGGTTGATCATGGCACCGCATTCGATATCGCCGGGACGGGCCGAGCCGATGAACGAAGCATGATGGAGGCGCTCTTCCAGGCAGCGAATTTGGCAGAGGCGCGAAGGGTATTGAGGGAGGGCAAACGAACCTTGTGATCCGGGTCACCAATCTGACAAAAAGGTATGGCCCAATCACGGCGGTCCGCGACGTCTCTTTTGAAGTAAAGGCGGGCGAGATTTTTGCGTTCCTCGGACCGAACGGAGCGGGCAAGACTACCACTATTAAAATCCTGACGACCTTACTTAAGCCCACCAGCGGAGAGGTCCAGGTGGATGGATTTGATCCGACTAGAAATCAGGCTGAAGTACGCAAGCGCTTTGGGATCGTCTTTCAGGATCCGAGCCTGGATGATCAACTCACTGCATATGAAAACATGGATCTGCACGGCGCGCTTTATACCGTGCCGAAGAACCTACGGAAAGAGCGCATCGAGCAGCTGTTGAATTTGTTTCAGCTCTGGGATCGACGAAACGACTTAGTTAAGAACTTTTCGGGCGGGATGCGACGCCGTCTGGAAATTGCTCGCTGTATGCTGCACACACCCAAGATAATTTTTCTCGACGAACCGACACTTGGGTTGGATCCCCAGACGCGGAATCAGCTCTGGACCCACATTAGACGGATGAATGAGGATGAGGGCATTACGGTCTTCCTGACCACGCACTACATGGATGAGGCCGAACGCATGGCCAACCGCATCGCAATCATTGACCACGGAGCCATTGTTGCTCAAGGCACCCTAATCGAATTGAAAGAGAAAACCGGCGCCGATTCGTTGGAGGCCGCATTTTTGAAGCTGACTGGTTATTCAATTCGGGAAGAGGAGACTGGACAAGTCGAGCGGATGCGACAGATGGCTCGAATGTTTCGCAGACGGTAATCTCTTGAGCCAGGAGTTTGGAATCTAGGATGTAGATGAAAGAAGGAAGAGATGGACAATAGGTCTGCTGATCAATGCTACGCTGCTCTTGGCTCGCAGATTCGCCTTGAGCGGATCTGCTCTCGCCCGGCAATTCTCTCCAAGACTTGGCCATAACCGGTCCATGATGACGATCTACATTCTCTGGATTCGGCAGCTGAAAAGGTATGTACGTTCGCGGGCCCGCATCATCGCCTCCCTTGGCCAGCCACTTCTTTTTCTTTTGGGACTCGGGTTCGGGATGGAGCCGGTTTTCCAAAAGGCTGGTCAAGGAAGCTATATTCAGTTTTTGGCGCCTGGCATCATTGGGATGACGCTGCTTTTCACATCGGTTTTTTCCGGTATGGAGCTGATTTGGGATCGCCAGTTCGGTTTTCTAAAAGAAACACTCGTTGCTCCGGTTCCGCGGCTTCTCATCATGATCGGGCGCACGTTAGGAGGAGCGACCGTTGCGATCATTCAAGGCGTAATCGTGATTTCGATTTGTCTGATTGCGGGATTTCGTCCTGCGACATTTGCTCTGTTGCCGTTGACCTTCCTCTTCATGGTGCTGATCAGCGTGATGTTCACCGCGATGGGTACAGCGATTGCCGCGCGGCTCTCCGACTTCCAGGGGTTTCAGCTTATTATTAACTTATTGGTAATGCCGATGTTTTTCCTTTCTGGAGCACTCTTCCCGCTGAGGAATCTACCCGGTCTAATGACCTTCATCACTAGCATCAACCCACTGTCATTTGGGGTGGATGGATTGCGATATACGCTGACTGGGATCACTCATTTTGGTCTCGGCACTGACCTTACGGTTTTGATTGGGTTGACCGCAGCATTGCTGGTGCTGGGAAGTTATTTGTTTGCGCGGATAGAGCTTTAACGAGCACCGGGAACGCCGAACGTCTAACCCTTGCTTGCCGCTCGCCGGGTATGAATCCAGTCGTCCAGATCGAGTAAGAACGTAAACGGATTCAGCCGAAACAGGCGCGCCCAATTCGCGATTTTACCCGGATCCTGGACCTCGGAACTTCGTTCGATCCAGTTTGCCACTTCTGCGTCGCTTGCTCCCGTTGCTATGAATTCTTTGAGTGCCGCAGGATCGATCTTTGTGAATTTGAAAAAGACCTGGTCCATCGGGCAATTGAAATGATAATCGCCGGCTTTACCGGCAAGCTCGCCACGGCATTTATCTAACATTCGCGCGGCTAGAACACCGTAAACTCCAAGCGGCGCACGTGGACTTCGGGGGGCCACCCTCGTTAGATCGGGCGCGAGCTGAAGCAATTTCTCGTTGGCCATTGGTGAGAGCCGGTAATCGGTGATCGCGGGAGAGGACGGAAAAATGATTCGTTTGCATCTGCAATACGAGCAAACGCGACCGGTACGTTAGGGGAAAAGACTGGCTATCGAAATGATGCAACACGAATAGATCCGCGCATCTGGCTCAAA
>DATNNZ010000124.1:0-2744 GCA_035601575.1 Chthoniobacterales bacterium | reverse complement strand
TTTTACTCGACAATTTCGATTTGTCACGCGGGAATTGTGGCCCGTGCCCGTGAACTGCCAAGATTGAATTTTGACCAACGACTCAGGAAGGAACTGAGAGAGACATAGAGGAATCCAGCCTGAAACATCAGCAGAAACGGGACCGAGAAAAATTGCCGGTGCATAATAGCATGCACGACGAAGTAGCTGAAATAGATGGCAAACGCCAGCTCCGCGAGCGGGAGCGCCGACTTGAGCGGCCGGTACTTACAGCTTCGCCACGACTGCGATTTGCGTTCAATTCCGTACTTTGGCGTCCGCGTAAAATCCGATTTGTGGTTAATCATCGCTTCGAGCACTGCTCGCGCGTTGTTGAGCGAGAGACCGATTCCTAATGCAAGCAAGCATGGCAGAAAAAGAAGTTCTTTGATCCACGTTGCCGGATGCAGCTCGCGCTGCGCGCAAATATAAAAAAGGCCGACAGAAGCCGATGCTGCCAGGAAGATCGGGATCTCGACGAGCACCGTGCGAACCCAGCCAACCGGAGGTCCACCGCTGGAAGGATATAGAAGCACGCAAAGAATTGCCAGCAGCAGGTAAGCGAAATTCGACATCAAATGGCCAGTAGCTTCGAGCTTAATTGCAAAGGGTAGCTTGCTGCGCCAAACGCTCGGCAACAACTTCTTGCATGTCTGGACTGAACCCTTCGTCCAGCGATGCTGCTGAGACTTGAAACCATTCATGTCTACCGGCAGCTCCGCCGGAGTGACGACGTCAGAGAGATAAATGAACTTCCAGCCCTTAAGTTGCGCCCGATAGCTCAGATCGAGGTCCTCGCACAACGTATCATATTGCCAGCCGCCGCTCTGCTCGATGCACGAACGGCGCCACAGCCCGGCTGTCCCGTTGAAATTGAAAAACCGGCCGCTGCGGCTACGCGCGATTTGCTCAAGCAAAAGATGTCCATCCAGAAAGATCGCCTGCATGCGTGTGAGCAGCGAATAGCCGCGGTTCAAATGCCCCCACCGTGTTTGGATCATTCCAACGTTTGGATCGGTAAAGAAATGGACGGTGCGTTTGAGCAGATCCTTTTCCGGAACAAAATCGGCGTCGAGGATGCAAAGAAACTCGCCCTCCGCAGCAGCGAGTCCGACCCCGAGGGCGCCAGCCTTAGAGCCGGTCCGATCAGTCCGATGGGTCCGCTGGACGTTGAAACCGCGCTGGCGCAATTCCTCTGCACACGCCGTGGTGATCTCGCGTGTCTCATCCGTTGAATCGTCCAGCACCTGGATTTGCAGAAGCTCCTGCGGATAATCGAGTTCGCTCACGGAACGGAGCAGCCGTTCGGCGACGTACATTTCATTGAAAATCGGCAACTGCACCGTCACTTTCGGCAGTTGCTCAAAGTAGCGGGCCGGAACGGGCGGCCGCTTCCGGTTTTTTAAATACAAATAAATGATGAAATAGCGATGGATCCCATAAGCGGAAAGCCCGATGAGCACGCTCAGGTAACAAGCCGACCAGATAATATGTCCGATGCTTTCTTGCATGGAGATTGCTATGGCTGCGAATAGATGACGCAGTCAGGCCGACATGATGCAATCTCCAGCGGTTGCGTCAATGCAAAAATCATACGGTTGCCAGTGAAAACCGTCGTCGCATCGTGTTGATATGCAGCGGTCTTTCATCGGTTCGCAATTGCAACGCCGGTCGGTCTGGCGATCTCGCTGTTTCCCGGGGCCTGTGCTTCTGAAAATCGGCTGAATCTCACGGGAATTCCCTCTTGCTTGAGGCGGTCAGCAGGTTAACGGTGACTCAGCGGTCTTCCGCTAAACACCGGTATTTTATTGGGAAATTTCATGACGAAACGAAGGCGCGACCGTTTCGAACGTACCAAGATCATTATTCCGATTCTGCTGGCAGGATGGATCCCGTCAGTCCTGACGCTGATCGTTTCCTACACGATCCTGCGCGACACGTTGGAATCACGCATTTTGCGAGACCGGCATACGCTGGTGCAATTGCTTGGACACGTGGTCGGAACCGATCTCAGCCGTAGCAGCTCCATGATCAATTATTACGAGACCCTACCTGAGGTCGCCAGGATTCTCAGTTCGCCGAATTCCGCGCCGACCGCCCAACAGTGGGTTAACTCCGCCTTCTATTCGCATCCAAACGTTGATGGGATGTTCCTGGCTGCACCGGACGGCGCTTTGCTCGGCTCAATCCCGACGACGCCGGAATTGGTCGGCCAAGACTTTGGGGCGAGTTACTGGCGTGAAGAAGCGGCTGCAGCGGACCAACCGATCGTATCCTCGGTTCATCCGAGGTTCTCCGATGGCCGCCTCGTCACCGACATTGTCGCCGCTGTTCGGTCGCCTGACAGCACGGTTCTTGGATTCGTTGGCGACTCGGTTCTTGTAGAACGAATTGGCAAGCGATTGTCCACCATCGAATTTTCCGATCGATTCGTTTTTCAGGTCCTCGACCAAAAGGGAGCAGCGCTTTTCGCCAATGATTTCAAACCAAATCCCCGTGCCACTTCACCTGAGAGCGGCGAGCTGCTCACTAAGATTCGCCAAAGCAAGAATGGGCATTTCGAATATCGCGACAACCTTTATTCCTTCACTGGTATCGAATCGACTGGTTGGGTGGCATTAGTGGAGCAACCGCTCGCGGTGGCTTACAAACCGGTTCATGATCTTCTCGGGCGAATGACGGTCCTAACAGCCTGGCTGGTTGTTCTGACGGGTGTGTTCGCCTGG
>DATNNZ010000123.1:0-15220 GCA_035601575.1 Chthoniobacterales bacterium | reverse complement strand
TATCTTGGTCGAATCCAACCGCGTGCGAGTCGTGGTGGATCCGAAAACTGCCCTGTTTGTCAGTGGTTCTTCGGTCGATTTCAGTGAAGACCTGCAGAAAGGCGGGTTCAAAGTTACCAATCCGAATGCGGTGGCTCATTGTTCGTGCGGCGAAAGCTTCTCCGCATGACCGACTATTTTTTGTTATTCGATCTTCCTCGGCGTCCGCTGATTGATTTGGGCAAACTAAATGAAGCGTTTGTCCGGAGGAATACCGGGTACCAAGCGGCAAAGCTAGGGGAAGCGGTCGTGCTCAACGAGGCGTTCCGGGTTTTATCTGACCCGGTGAGCAGGCTCGACCATTTATTGGCACTCGAATCGGTGAATTTGCGCGATTGGGTGATTAGTACTGACGTAGAGCAATGGTTTGGAAAAGTTGCGGAAGTTCTGCATCGATTTGATACGGTCTATTATCAATTCACTCAGGAGTCCCTTCGCCTCCTGAGGGCCGCAAAACTTCAATCGCTGCAGGAAAACTTGGTGGCGATTGAAGAACTCTCAGTCGAATTGGGCGGCTTGCGCGAATCGCTTGAGCAACAGCTCCGGGAAATTGATGGCGGTTGGATGAACAATCGAGCAGAGGCGCTGCCCCGTTTGGCTCAACTCGCTCTTAATCTCAGGTTTGTGCACAAATGGATTACCGAGTTGAAGGAGCGAAGGCTTCGATTCGACGAATTGCACTAGCCTGGTTCCCTCGGCCGCCGCGGCAGAAGATTTGTGAGCGATGCAGGCTCAGACAAGCGGAATTCTGCGGCTTAGGCGGAAAATACCGCGGCTTTTAAGGAGAGAAGAGTTGGAAACAGTTTGGTTCGAATCACTTATTTGGAACAGGCTTCGCGAAATGGGGTTTGAGTCCGTCCGCGCCGACATGCTTTACGCGTCGAAACACAGACTATTCTTCAGCATGAACACAATCCGCGGCAGGGTGCTTGCCGGGGGCGTCGCTGCAGCTATGTCTATCCCAACCAATTTTTATGAGTGACATCGTCGGTATCGATCTAGGGACTACGAATTCGTTGATCGGGATCATGGATGCCGGTTTTCCGATCTTGCTGGCCGACGACAAAGGATCACGATTGACTCCTTCAGTCGTCTATTTTCCGGATTCCGGCGAACCGATCGTGGGCAATGCGGCAAACCGGATGCGCGTCTTAGAGCCATTGCGCACTATTTACTCGGTCAAGCGACTGATCGGTCGAAGGACCGGAGAAACGGAGAAGGAGACTTTCACCTATCCGGTTATTGCGCGAGAGGGTCAGACGGTTATCGACGTAGAAGGCAAACTTTATCGGCCGGAGGAAATCTCGAGTATTATTCTCCAGAAATTGAAACGCGATGCGGAGCAAGCGCTCAACGGCCCGATTGACCGAGCAGTCATTACCGTACCGGCCTATTTCAATGACCTCCAGCGACAGTCGACCAAAAAGGCAGGCGAGTTGGCCGGATTTACGGTGGAAAGAATCATCAACGAACCGACCGCCGCAGCCCTCGCCTACGGTCTGGATCGGTTAAAGGACCGTTCAAAGATTGCGGTGTATGACCTCGGTGGAGGGACATTCGACATTTCGATTTTGGAGCTGAATGAAGGCGTATTTCGGGTTCTTTCGACCAACGGCAATACCCGATTAGGCGGCGACGATATCGATCGTGAGTTGATCCGTTTGTTGAAGGACCGAATTACTGCACGCCATCCGGAGATTCGGACCGATCTCGATGACCCTCTTTTTGTGGCGAGATTACGCGATCTCAGTCATGATGCTAAGATTCGTCTTTCCGATGAAGAAGCGGTGCAAGTCGATATTCCTTTTTTGCCAGGAGATCGACGGTTTAGCTACTTGCTTACCCGTCCCGAACTTGACGCGATCGTCCGTCCGCTCCTTCGACGTACCCGAGGACATTGCTTACGGTCAATGGATGATGCGAAAGTTGCTCCGCGCCAGTTGGACGAGGTTATCTTAGTCGGCGGAGTCACCCGGATGCCGGTGGTCCGTCAGTTTGCTGCTGAAGTTTTCCAGCGTTTACCGAACCTGACCCAGAACCCGGACGAAGCGGTTGCCGCGGGCGCCACTATCCAAGCCGGCATTCTCTCGGGCCAGGTGCAAAACGTGGTGCTGTTGGATGTAACGCCGCTCTCACTTGGTGTGGAAACGTTTGGCGGCTTAATGAACGTGATCATTCCCCGCAATTCCACGATCCCATGCAAGGCCGGCGAAATGTTCACCAATGCGGTGGCGAATCAACGCTCGATGCGAATCAAAGTCCTCCAAGGTGAACGAGAACTGGCGAAGGACAATTGGGAGTTAGGCAACTTTGAGCTTGAGTTTGCTCCTGTACCGAAAGGAGTTGCGCGGGTCGGCGTTCAGTTTCAGATCGATGCGGACGGAATTCTTCACGTTTTGGCTCGAGACACCCAGAGCGGGGGAGAAAAATTGCTCGACCTTTCGAGTGCGGTTGACGTCTCGGATGAAGCCGTTGAGAAGATGATCGCGGAATCACTGGACCATGCCTTTGAAGATATGGCGGAGCGGATCTGGACAGAGGCAGCGCTGAAAAGCAATGAATTGCTTCCGGCTGTCCGTAGCGCTCTTACCTTGGTTGGGGACAAACTTTCCGCTGCCGAACGATTGGAAATTGAAGCGTTAGTCGGCGAGGTCGAAGCGGCACTGGAAAGTCATGATCATCAACGCCTCAAACAGGCAAACAGCGCTCTAGACGAGGGGACTCAACATCTGGCGACTTTTCTGATTGATCGAGCGATGGCGGAAGCGGCCAAGCGGAAGACGTGAGGGCGAAGGCGAAGCGTCGGCAGCGTTTCCATAAGTCCTATGAGTCTCATGGGTCCAATGGGTGTCTACGTTCCTATGCTTAGCTCGCGATGTAGGGCAAGCGGATCGTGAAAGTTGAGCCGGAACCAGGGGCGCTCTCCAGAGATACGGTCCCTCCGTGGGCTTGGATTGTATGTTTGACGATCGATAATCCGAGACCGGTCCCTCCTGCATCTCTGGAGCGATCTTTGTGAACGCGATAGAATCGCTCGAAAATGTGCGGCTGATCCGTGAGCGGAATTCCGGGTCCATTGTCTTTGACCTCGAGAATGAGATCGGAACCATAGCGTTTAACCGATACCCAGACCTTGAGGCCGGGTTTTCCGCCATACTTCAGTGCGTTATCCAACAGGTTAAAAATAGCTTGCTCGATTTTCAACGGGTCAGCCTCAACAACTGGCACTTCGTTGGGAATATCGACATGAACCGTGGCGCCGACGGTATTGATCAGGCTATCGGATCGCTCCAATGCTCTAGCAACACAGGTCCGAAGCTGGACCAATTGGAACTTCAGAGGCAGCCGGCGCGATTCCAGGCGGGATAACTCGAGAAGATCGTCGACCAGAAGATTGAGGCGTTCTGCATGCTTATGCATTGTCGCCAGAAATTTTCTGGTCGTGGCACGGTCCGGGGGCGCCTCCAGCAAAGTTTCCAGGTAGCCGGTGATAATTGAAAGTGGCGTGCGCAGCTCGTGCGATACGTTGGCAACAAAATCTTTGCGGACACCTTCCAGGGAGCGGACCTGGGTTACGTCATGGAAAACCAACAGGATACCTGCGATCCCTTCTCGGGTGGGAGGGCGTAGGGCGACGGAAGTCACTTGGAACTGTTTCGCAACAAATCCATCCTTTTCCCGGATGTCCACCGGAAGCTCGGCATATTGTGGAGCCTCGGTTTCCACGGTTTGCTTAGCCATTTGCTGCAGAACATGATTGCGAAACGCTTCCATGAGCGTTCGTCCTACCGGATTCCGCGAAAGTGAGAACATCGTCGTCAGGCGATCGTTGGCCAGCCTGATCGTTAGATCTCGGTTGGCTACGAGTACACCTTCGACCATGCTTCCAAGGATAGCTCGCAGACTGAAGTCTTCGTCGGCAATTAATTGGGTAAACTTCTGCTGACGATGAGCGATCTGATGTAGATCGTCGTAAATCTCCCGAACAATGGCAGGCCGGGAACTGGTTGAGGTAATCTCTTGTTCAAGCGCCAGATGTCGAATTGCCCGGCGGATCTGCGCCAGATGATGACGCAGGATTAGCGCTGTGCCGGCGGAAATGACGAAAAGCACCGGCCATAGAATGAGCCAAATGGTTGTCACGGCGATTGTTGTGGTAAAAAGCGGTACCCTTCTCCTCGCACCGTCACAATTCGGCCGGCTGCTCCGCCCAGTTTCTCCCGAAGCCTGCGAACGTGGGTATCGACCGTCCGAGTATCGATGGCATTTTCGTAACCCCAAACGTCCTGCAACAAAGTTTCCCGGCTTAGAGTACGGCCTCGCCTCTCCACCAGTGTGGCGAGAAGCTTGAATTCGGTGGTAGTAAGGTCCAGGCGCTTGCCCTGGACGGTAATTTCGAAATTACTTTTGTTGAGACAGAATCCATCTACCTCAACGGTGGTTGAAGTCCGAGTTTCGCGAATTCGACGAAGAAGATTTCGGACGCGAAGGACCAACTCCCTGGGGCTAAAAGGCTTGGTGATATAATCGTCAACACCGAGTTCCAAGCCCGCAATACGCTCCGAGAGCAGGCCCTTTGCCGTTAGCATCAACACCGGGATCGTAGCAGTGTCGATTTCCAATTTTAGTTTTTGCAGCACCTCTGTACCGCTCATTTGGGGTAACATGATGTCCAGAACAATAGCGTCTGGGCGGCGTTGCCGAGCCGTGTGTAAGGCGGCCATTCCACTGGAAGCGACGTCGACATCAAATCCGGCCCGATTAAGGTGGTATCGGACTAAATCAACGACATCCGCTTCATCATCGACGACGAGAATAGTCTCCCGCATTGGAGCGCGAGCCTACCGAATAGCGTTCGTTCGATCAAGCGAGGGCAAAAAAATGATCCGGGTTGCGCACGCCAAGGAGTAGAAGTCGAGAGAAATCGTGCGCAAACCCGAATCGCCTTAACCGTAGAAATAGACAGGCAGGAGAAGCGAGTCGTTCAAAATTTGTTTTTTTTCTTGAAGAGTTTTGCGGTTCCGGGGCACGATTTGCGCTTTTTTGAGATCACACCTGGCGGAAACAGACGCCATAAAAGGGTGCCAAGACAAATTTTTGAAAAGGAGATCTCAGCGCCGCATGCCGCAACCACAGATGGCGATCGAATCGGTGTGCCGGCGTATGGGCGTGTCGGCGAAAACGACGTGGTAAAGCCTCGGTCGCCCGAGAGGAATCCTCGCGAAAATGCGCGAAGTTCAATGACAGTAGAACGGAGATCCCAGAAGAGGAGTAGACTATCGAGAATACGAGGCCGTCACTTTTGCAGAATCAGAGGGCTTTAGTAAGAAAACCGAAGTCACCCTCTGAGGTCTTTGCGCTCTCTCTGTTTAGGAATCTTTCTTTGCGGTCTCCTGCAAACTCTGTTTGCGGCTACTCCAATGCGACGAGGAGGTAGGCGGTCTCCGAGTGCCAATTGAGCGGAATAGCATAATTCCTTGAGCCATTTCGTTGGCTTAGGTGGGGTCCGGCTCCGACCACGACGGTCGGTACTGAAATCTGGAACTCGCTCCCGAACTCTTCTCGAGCATTGCCGCTCAACGTGTTTGCGATTTCACCTACCAAATCCCTTTTCGCATCCTCATCGATCCGGGATTCCTTGAGTAAACCGAGGATTTCACCGAGCATTTTACCCGTGGCGGTAAAACAGATAACCCCTCGAGACCTACCCGAAACGCCAATTATTCCGGTATATTCCAGAAATGGCCCCAGTTTTTCCCGCACGAATGGCGGCTCAATGACCAGGGAGGGTCGTTCCTCCAACGAAGCGAAGTAGCGTCTAGCAGTAGAAATGAAGACGTTAATATCTTGATCATTCATTTTCGTCTAGTCGCTGAGCAAAAGTTGAAATGCCTCGCGGAGTTCATCCGGATTGATTGGTTTGCAAAGAAAGCCGCTCGCGCCTTGTTTAATGGCGCGAATCGCGGTCGTTCGATCGCGCAATGCGGAAATTATAAGGACCTTTGCCTCGGGATTGATCTGCATCAATCGGTCCAGGCAAGTCAATCCGTCCATCTTCGGCATTGTTATGTCTAACGTAATGATGTCGTGTTGCTTTTCGGCGTACAACTGAATGGCCTGCTCTCCATCTTCCGCTTGATCGACCTCGGTGATTTCCCCTGATTCGATCCCGCGTTCGATTGCTCGCCGTATCACGCTTGAGTCATCAACGATCAGCAATTTCATGTCCCAGGAATCCTCAGCCGAAACTCACAGTAAACATCCTGTTGCGTACTCACGGTGACTGAACCGCCGATCTGAGTCGCAAGGTCGCGAACCGCATCCAGACCGACGCCCCGACCTCCGTCGCGAGTAGGGTAATCAAGCGTAGTAAAGCCGGACCGGAATAGCAATTCCTTTAGCTCTTCGCTGGTCCAATCTTGAATTGTGTCGGTAGAGGCGTACGCCAGCTTTACCGCCCGCTCCTTAATCTCCTGGGAATTTAGGCCCTTTCCATCGTCCCATACACTGAAGGAGAGAGACCCGTCGTTACTGCGGTTGGCCGAAATCCTTAACTTTCCTACTGGCGGCTTCATTTTGGCCAATCGTTCCTTTGGCGATTCTATGCCATGGGTTACCGCGTTTCGCACAAATTGGGTAAGAATATTCTGTACCGGATCAATTAGACCCTGCGGAATATCTTCACCGTTCAAAGATATTTCGAGAACAACGTCGACTTGCTTATCGTTCCGTTCAGCGATCGTCCGGGCGAATTCCGCTAATTGGTCGAACCGGCTCGCAACTTTCCGCTTTCGGCCAAAGGTGGTCTGCATGGCAACCAACCTTTGGATCAGGTCGCGGTTCATGGCGACTTGATCGACGAGCGAGGATACCGTTTGGGAAAACTCGTATTGCTCTGCCTTTTTCTCCTCTATTTCTCTTTTACCAAAAGTGGTTTGCATGGCGATCAGCCGCTGAACCAAGTCACGGGTCATGTTAACCTGATCAACAATCGAGGCCAGCCCGGAGGTAATGGGTAGAAATTCTTCACCAGAGATCGTTTTCCCAGTACGGACCGCCGCAATCTTGTCTTCAAGGTCGCTGGTCAGCTTTTCAAAGTAGCTGAGATGAATCATCGAGGCATTGCCCTTGAGGAGATGAATTGACCTGGACAGTTTTTCCAATAGCCGCTTGTACCGGGAGGAACGATCGGCGCTCGACTCTTCCGCCCTGCTCGCATACTGTTCCGACTCCAAAGCCCGCAGTAGTTCGCCGATTTGCTCTTCAGTATGGTCGAGGAACTCGGCCAAAATCGTCGCATCGATGTGAATAATGCCAAAAAGCATCTCGATTAGCGATCTCGCTTTGGCTTCGTTGTCCCGAATCTGGCGGCTGAGAAGTGTCTCGGTCGTTGAATCTAGGACCGTCACCATTATCTGCGTGATCTTTCCCTGATCAAAAACACGGTTAAATTGAAACTCGACAATCTTGACTGGTGATCGTGAGTTTTCCTCGCGTACGTTATACTCGACCTCGGTCAGTGGATTGGTTTGCTGGATCAATTTGTCTTTGACCTTAGGACTAAAGAGCAAGTCGAGATAGCCAGCCGTCGCCTCGAGGATATCAGGAGTTACCACTGGTTCCAGTTGCCAATTCGCAGAAGGATTAAACAGCTCAAGAAAGTGGAGCCCAGCGAGCTCTCGTCGAAAAATGGTAGTAGTCGCCCGAGAATAGCTAGGCTGAATAATGAGGTCGGGCCCGATTAGCAGTAAGCCTTCGTTGACCGTTTCGAGAATCTTTCTTACCTGCTGATTTCGCTCCTCGACCTGGTCGATCATGTAATTGAACCGGGTTGCGAGGAAGCCAACTTCGTCGGTGGTAATGACTGGAGCTCGAGCGCTAAGATTCCCAGAGCCGATCTGCTCGGCCGTTGTCACCAGTTTTCCGATTGGCTTTAGCAGAAAGTGAGCAAAAATCAGAGTACCGCAGACGCCGACCACTAAAATAACCAACCCGACTGTGGCTACCGATCGCGCGAGATCGGACGCGGGTTGGAAGGCCTCGCTCGTATCGATTCGAATCACTAGGCCCCAGTCCAATTCCGGGATGGCGATTGGAGCGAATAAGCCGAGGGCTTCGTGTCGCCGTTCGTCGAGGAAAGTCACCTCTCCGGAGTTCACGTTGGCATCATCCGAGAACAATCGATCCGTTGCCAAATTGTGTAATGGCGCGGCCAAGACCGAGCTCCGAGGTCCGGGTGTTCCATCCAGATTGCTGGTCGGTACGGTAGCCGTGTCCGGTAGTTGGTCGAGGAATCGAGACTCCGTCCTAAGCAGGTGGTCTGGTCCGATGATGTAAGCTTGACCGGTATTGCCCAATCCGACCTCCGGCCAGTGTTTCTCGAAGGTGATGATATCGGTCAGCTCTTGACTAGCTATCTCGTGGACTAAAACCGCTTGGCGGCTACCAAGACGGTCGGCGATCGCACAACTCATGAACAGGACCGGAAGATTGTAGGCACCCGTATACCGCTCCAGATCCGTAATCATGACTCGGTCCACTCCATCGGGCCGATCGTCCGGAGTAGGAGAATACCACGCTCCAAGATAAGCCTTCTTGAGGGCTCCGGTAGCCTGCCAACCATGGAACACGTTCGTCCCCAAGTCCCAGCGCTTGTGGTAGGTGTACATGACATTGCCGGCGTTATCGATCAACAGAAGATCGCTATACTCGTTCCGTCGCACCACCGCCTGGATTGCTGGATGGTACCGATCCATGACTTCGGCAAACATGGTCTTTACAAAAGCCGCTCGAATCTTCGGTTCGAGCGTGGGATTGATCGCGATTTCGGTCGAGAGGTTGTTCTCCTCTTTGGCTGAGATCGGAGACGGATTGTGCAAAAGATAAATATACTGAACAAGAACACCCTCCCAGCTTAGCTGATCGATGGCTTCAATCCCCGGCACCGGCGTGGCGCGACTGGCCCCCGACTCGGGCCGGAAAGATCGCCGGTAGCCGTCTCGAAGTTGTTCACGAAGATTTTCAATAAACTGAGCATTTATCTCCAGTCCGGCATCTTGAAGATCGCTAACCAGGTTCTTGTAGCCGGCCGACAACTCGGCGGCAGCATAACGAAAGGTCTGACTCTCCGCTTGAGTAGCGATATCTCGCCGGTGGTCAGCCAGAAAGCGCGTGATTACTTCCGACAGTGATTGTCTGAGAGAACGAAATCCGTCCAAGCGCACCTTGCGCAACGCTTCCGCCGTCAGGAAAAAGGCGGTCGAAGCAAGACCAGATATGATTGCGAACGCAATCGTCAGGGTGAAAACGAGCAGTTTGTCCCGAATTCCCAGGCCGCGCGCAAGGGTGCCTAACGTCCCTGACTTACTATTCCCATGTGCTCCGATCATTGGTCATCGACCTGATTAGTAATGGTCGGTTGTGCGCTGAGGGTTCTGGAGCGATTCCAATTTCCCGTTCTTTATCTGACTGAGAAAAACGGCGTGGCTACCCGAGTGGTCACTGTTGTTCCAGACGATCCGTAGCGGTTGCAGGTCGAGATCGGTGTGATTCAAGGAATCGATGCAGCGTTGCTCGGTCAAATTGGGGCCGGCCCGACGAATTCCATCCACGAGTAGTCTCGCTCCCACATATCCTTCGAGGCTGACGCTGGAGAAGTTGTTTGTTCCGCTTGCTCGCATGTCGGCCTGAAAGCTTCTGGCTAGCGGCATGGATGTGTCGTCCGGCGAGGGAACTATTTGGGAGAGAATCATCCCTTCACACGTTGGTCCCGCCGCCTTGATGAGCATATGAGCCGAAATCGTGGACAGAGTGCAGAATCTGGTATGGCGTAGATCGGTCGACTTGGCGCGATCGAGAAGCGAGACTATCGGGCGGAGAGTTCCCAAAATTATGACCGCATCAGGACGAGTAGACACGATCTGGTCGAGCGCCGGTTGCATATCCACTGAGTTGCGGACGAACTTACAGTCGGCGACCGGCTCAACATGACGACTCTGCAGTGAACGAGTCAAGCTCTTGAAGCCATCATCGCCGAAGCTGTCATTCTGGCGGACAACGGCAATCCTTTTGTTTCCTAGGTTATTTACCAGGTAGCCTAAGAGCGATTCAATCTCTTCTGCGTAGCTGGCGCGTACGTTGAATACGAGAGGTAAAACGGGATGTCTTAGACTTTCCGCTCCGGTCATCGGCCCCAGAAAAATCAGGTGCGCCTCATTGATCATGGAAAGGGCGGTCATCGAGTTGGCGGTACCGACATAGCCGACCAGAGCAAATACCCGGTTTGTATTTATGAGTCTTTCTGTATAAAAGATGGTTTCTAACGGCTCAAAGTGATCATCGAAGTCAATGGACCGAATCTGCCGTCCAAAGATTCCTCCCTCTCGATTGACTCGAAGAAAGTAAGCGAGATACCCTTCCTTAAGCTCCAAACCGATGTGGTTGGAAATGCCGGTCTGCGCATTAACCATCCCGATCCTGATCTCATTCTGATCAACCGGATGGTCCTGGGTTAGGAATTGACCTAAGGCCGAAAAAGAGGGGAAGCTGATAGCCAGGGCTGCGATTAGGACGCGGCGAAAGCCGGGACAGCAGATGTTTCTTGGACAATTCACTGAAAATGATGCGGCGTCCCCGATGCTAAAGCTTTCGTGGATCGCAAAACCGTTTCTTACCACACGGTCGCAGAAAATCGAAACAAATTGCACCTTGCAAGTCGGATCCCCCTTGACTCGACCGCTGTTTCCTCGGTCTGGGACTTGTCGAAAATCGGCTTGGCGAACCGAGAAGATGGGCTAGGATAGTGACTCGCTTAATTGCGGTGGCCGTAGCTCAATGGTAGAGCCCCGGATTGTGGTTCCGGCTGTTGCGGGTTCGAGCCCCGTCGGCCACCCCGCCGTTGCTTTTCTTGAGCTGAAATGCCTGGGATGTCAGGAATCGATTGTCTGCGCGGAGCAAAGCCCAGGCCGGGCCGTTGGACAGATGCAGTCACCTCGGAATAGGAAATTGCTCTCGGACGAGCGGCCGAACCAGAAGTACGGGACAAGGAGCATGATCAGCTACGAATCGCGCGACATGTCCGACCGATTTAGGTCCAATCGCGTGTTTACCACCGTATTCGGCGCGAGGGCAAACAATCACCAGGTCTGCTTGCCATTCGGCTGCAGTGTTAACAATTTCGCGCTCTGGTCGTCCCTGCCTTTGTAACGTTTCCGCAGCAGGAAAGTAACGGAGCCCTTCATTGAGGATAGCTTGAGCAGACGTTTTCTCGGCCTGCCGTATCTCTTCCTCTCGCGGTGGCGGGGGGGCTGGCGGCCGCAAGAAACGCTCGCGAAGGAGTTCGATATCGTGTCGAGGGCGGGTATCGGTGACATAGAGTATAGCCAAAGTGAGCGGCCGCGATGTCGAGAGCATTTCTGTTGCCCTGCTGACGTGCTCAACGTTCGTACCGTCAAGACAACATAGGACACGCATAGATCGGCTCCTTCACTATCTCATTCTAAAGAAGTAACCATATAGTCAAAGCTCCGGCCAGTAACATCAGCGGTGTCACCACCACACCAACCTTAAAGTAATCGAGGCCTGATACATCAACGTCCCGCTGACGCAGGATCAGTAGCCATAGTACCGTTGCTAGTGAACCAACGGTCGTCAGATTCGGCCCGAGATCGCAGCCAAAGATAGTAGCCGCCACGAAACCGTGCTGAAGAGCCGGCCCTGCGTGTCGGATACCGCCCAATGCGGAGATCATCACGACAGCCATCGGCACGTTGTTAATCAGGTTTGTTCCCAAGGCGGCCCCTACTGTTCCTACCATGACCGCACCAAAGTTTGTCCCTCCGGAGAGGTGGATGAGCCAGTTTCCGAACCTGGCAGTGAGTCCCGTATCCTCGATCGCTCGGACCACAATAAACATGCCTGCGATAAAACCGAAGATCGACCAGGAGATGCGTTTTGCGGTCTGACGCAGAGAGATTTGCTTCCAGCCAATGGCGCCGATGAGCAGCAGGACCGCTCCGCTCAACGCGACCAGCGAAAGTGGCAATTGGACGGCGGAGGCCATCACATAGGCAAAGGCGACCACGGCAAGCACGCAACAAGTGTACCGAAAATACGGCCGGTGTTTTATTGCCTGGTCGGCCGAGGGCAATCGCTCGATATCAAAGCTTCCTTTGAGCTGGTTACGGTAAAGCAGAAAAAATAGGCCAATATTGAGGCCAATCACCACCAGGCTTGGTAGAAAGAGGAGACGCACAAAGGTCCATAGGTCGAGTGGGAACCGCGAAATAATGATGACATTGATCGGATTGCTGACGGGCAGCAGGAAAGAGGCAGTGTCGGCAATAAAGGTGCAAGCGAACAGATATGGAAGAACAGGTAATCGAAGCTTGGTAACAAGAACGTAAACAATTGGCGTTAAGATCAGAGCGGTCGCGTCGTTAGAGAGTACCATCGAGATAAGAGTCCCCAGCAGGAAAACATTGAGAAAAAGCCGGGCCGCGCTTTTTCCGGCTAAGCGAGCAGCCTGCGCTGCTAACCAATCAAACAAGCCAGCGGCCTCAGCCAGGGCCGAAAGCGCCATCATGCCTAAAAAGAACAGAAACGTATTCCAATCCCGAACCAAGGTTAAAAAGGCATCGGCTGGGCTGATTAGACCGAGGAGAAGCAGGACGGTGGCGCCGCCGATGGCGATCATTGCTTCATTCCACCGAAAAGGGCGCGTCATGATGCCGATAAGCGTCAGGACTCCAACCAGCGACGTGAGTACAGCCTTGGTTAGTTCTGGTATCGGAAAGTATTGGAACACAGTACCTGTTGGTTTTAGTTGAATAGGCTGAGAGAGGGCGAGTTTAGCGACAGGTCAAAGCGCGAGGCTGAATCTGGTCGACTGAAGCGTCGATCCGTCCAAGCACCCGATGGCGAGCATTTCGTTCGAGCGGTCGTCCACCGGCCAATATTTTGCAGCGTTCCTCGACATGCGTTTTGATAGGCTGCAGCCGCGTTATTGGCCAGCGTGTTCTTCGCTTGGAGCCGCATCGCCCCTGATGACTTTAACCCGAGCAGGCGCAGGGATGATGGTTCAATGTTGTCAAAAGGCCGGAAGAATGGAACAAACATCCGACAGGCGATGGATTGATATGAGTGGTAGTTCCTCGAAAGAGCAAGCGCTAGACGCCCGGCAACTGGCCGCAGCGGTTAATTTATTTTTAAAACATTCGACCCCAGCGTTTACGGTTGATATCTGCTGCGATGCGTTCATTAAAACGCTGGCCCATTTTATTGAGGGTCGCGTTTTTTTCGGCTACTGCTGGCAACCGGATCGGCAGCTCCACGAAAGAAGTCCGATCTTATTCGTCGATGGTGTCGTTACCCGAGGAGGGATGATCCCCGAAGGCAAATCCGAACTCGACGATATCTTGGCCGCGTCTACCGATAACCTCCGGCTTACGCTGCACCGATCTCTCCGATCATTCAAGTCCGACGCAGCGGCGCGGGGCGAGCTGAAGGGGGCAGATTGTCGTAGCGCGATCGAGATCTATTTCGCTTATTACGGCAAACCGATTCTCTGGTTCGTTGTGGGGCTGGCCAATGCCCGAGCGCTGACCAATACTGAAACTCAGGAATTTCTTTTACTCTTTTGCCGGTGCTGCATGGTTTCTCTCCATGGTGCTTTCGTCGCGAAGGTCGAGCGATTGGAAAAAGCGGACAATTTGCCACCGGCTGAGCAATTCAATCTGGCGCTGCAGTGGTTCCATTCAGTTATCCGCCATCTCAATCTAGGAATCTCGCGATTACAGAGCGGCCAACCGGCGGCGGCAGCCGATGCACTTGATCGAGCTTCGATTGTAGCCGGGCTTTGCCTGGCCGAGATGTTGTCTTTAAGGACTAAAATTCCGGAGCCTGCGCGGGAAGAAAAATCAGTGCTCGAAAGAAAATTAATCGCGTCGACGACGGACCGGAGTTGAATAGTTTCTGCCAACGAAAACATGAAAATCATTCGATACGAAGATCCGTCCGGCGCATTCCGATATGGCAACGAACAATCAGACGGAAAGGTACTTGAACTCAGCGGTGATCTTTTTGGTTCTTTGAAATCGACGGGAAAGGCAGCCGAAGTGAAGAGGAGAGTCGCGCCCGTAGCTTCGACCAATTTGATTGGCATCGGTCTTAACTATCGGCGCCACGCCGAAGAAAGCGGTGCCAAAATTCCGGAACGACCAATTGTGTTCATCAAATTACCGAACAGTTTGCAGAATCCCGGAGACCCGATCGTGCTTCCTGGGTCCAGTCAAGAAGTCGATTACGAATGTGAATTGGGCGTCGTGATCGGTCAGAGCTGTCGGAGCGTTTCACCAGAAAGATCGCTGGAGTATGTACTTGGTTACACCTGCGCAAACGACGTCAGTGCACGAGACTGGCAACTGAAATGGGGCGGCGGCCAATGGTGCCGCGGCAAGAGTTTCGATACCTTTTGTCCGCTTGGCCCGGTACTTGTCACTGCCGACGAAATTCCCAATCCGAACGACTTGAAGATCCAGACGATTTTGAACAGCGACATTGTTCAGGATTGGAATACCAACGACATGATCTTTGATGTTCCAACCCTTATTTCGTTTCTCAGCCAGGATACCACCTTGATCCCAGGAACAGTAATTCTTACCGGCACACCCCATGGAGTTGGCATGGCGGCTAAGCCACCGCGTTATCTGCGGCCGGGAGATACCGTCTCGATCTCGGTGGAAAAGATCGGCACGCTGACGAACCCGGTTGTCGCTGCGAGCTAGCGCCGAATGAATAACGCGCAACCCAGCGGTGGGACCCCAAAGGCGTTAGCGGTACGATCCTGATTCGACGGCCAGAGCCACTCATCAGACTACGTGGCGCAATCGCAAACCCAAAGCCTTGTTCGACCAGGCCCAGAAGGGCGGCTGCGGTTCAATTTTATGGTAACTGGCCATCAGGCTGGCCAGATGAGTCGCAGCGAACGTTTCCAAACTTCCGACGCGAAGGACTACAGGCGAGTGAATGCTAGATTCCGCGAGAGATCTTTCATCCGGTTGGGCGAAGGCTGGTGGCGCAGGTTGATGCGGTGCTGAGGATTGGCGGTCCGTCCATCGGCGCGGACGAAATGGTCAGCTTAGCGCGTTCCACCGGCAAGCCGGTCTATCTCTTCACTGACGGA
>DATNNZ010000122.1:0-7770 GCA_035601575.1 Chthoniobacterales bacterium | reverse complement strand
GGAGAGAGAATCACTTCTTGCGGCCTAACCTTGAGCAATGGAGAAAGCATCATTTTCACCTTTTGCGATATGAGCGCGGATTCCACCAAAGCCTCAACCGGGCGCGGCGTGACCTCTATCGGAACTTCGTCAGCGAACTGGCTAAGACCTATTCGATCTGTGGAATTGAGGAGTTTGATCTGCGTACGTTCACTAGAAAGGATCCCGCTAAGGACGCTCCGCCGGATCTTGTTAAGTGGCACCGGACGGTAGCCAACCTGTCTTCGTTGACGGCACTGTTGAAACAGCGAATGCTGACACTAAAACTTCCTGCCCACAACACCACCAGGAAGTGTCACAACTGCGGACTGGTCGAAGAATGGAATTCGGCCGCGGAGGTTTGGCATCGCTGCAGTAATTGTCAAAGCAGGTGGGATCAAGACTATAACTCAGCCCAGAACCTTCTGGTCCTTCTTTGCGAGAGCTACGATGAGCAAAAAAAGCTAAGTGCTCGCGAGTCAGAACGCATTGAGGACAAGGATCTACAACGGATGAAGTGACGACTAGTTGACGCCCTTTTGCCCCTTAAGCAGAGGTGCTCGCGTGGTCGAGCGTCTGTTCTTTGCTGAACGACGACTTAGACAACATCTAGTGTTTGAGCCCGCGAAGAGGCTTGGTGTCTTCGACGTGAAGGCTTACATGCACAATGGCGTCTTCCAAAGTCAGTGTTTGGTACGCGTCCGGTTAGCCCATCTTGAATTTGGCAATCGCAGACTCCAATTTACCAGCCGAGACGGATGCAGCGGAATCCCTGTAAACGCCTTACCCGGTTATCAAAAGTATAGCCGATTGGTTAAAGGCAGGGTAATAGGGGTCGCCATGTAAACGGCAGCCTTGGCCGAGCACCAAATGATTGTCTCACCGGCATGCGTGCATTAACTCTAACTTTAGCGCGGAATACCATTGGATATTTGAAGATCTATCGGTATTTATGTTGCTCGATAGACCTATCACAGAGCGAACGTGCCGCAGAGGTCTAAGCCTCGGTAGAATACTTTACTATGAAATCATCGTTTGCAGGAAAAGTTGCATTGATCACTGGCGGGACCTCTGGAATCGGGCGCGCGACGGCAGTGGCTTTTGCCGAACAAGGCGCGAACGTTGTCGTCGCCGGGCGGCGTGAGGCCGAGGGAGCGGAGTCGGTCAGGCTCGTTGAGAAGACAGGCGGCAACGGCTTGTTTATCCGTACTGATGTAGCCATGGAAAAAGAGGTCGAAGCCATGGTCGCTCGCACGGTCAAATATTTTGGACGGCTTGACTTCGTCTTCAACAACGCCGGGATTGCGGGAGAAATGGATTCAGGGAAAGGGATTGCAAACACGAATGAGTTTTTCAACCGCATCATGGACACCAACGTCCGCGGCGTCTTCTTCAGCTTGAAACATGAGATCCCTGCTATTCTCAAGTCCGGAGGCGGCGCAATCGTGAATAACGCTTCGCTCAGCGGTCTAAGCGCAATTATTCCCGGACAACCGATTTACACTGCCAGCAAGTTCGCGGTTGCCGGTCTTACCAGATCGGTTGCGCTCGAATTCGCTGCCAAAGGCATTCGGGTGAACGCCGTTTGTCCAGGAATTATCGAAACGGAGATGACGGAGGGGCTCCGCCAAAACAATGAGCTGCGCGCAAACTTTATGGCGAGGCACCCAATCGGCCGGTTTGGGCAATCGGAAGAAATTGCGGCAACGGTACTCTATCTCTGCTCGCCAGGAGCTGCATTCATCACCGGAACTGCATTACCGGTGGACGGCGGTGTTCTCGCGTAAGCCCGGTTCCTTCGAGCGTGCGTACACGTGGTCGCGTCCTTCGGTTGACCCAGTTCGCCGAGTTGGCAGGATGGTCAGAATATAAGACAGTTGGAATTTCTGTTTGTCGAAGTATACGCGGGTTGAAAACCTGCATGCCAAGCGGCACGAAAAAGAAGAGCGCCGGAGAACGAGTTAGCCGGTCTAAGGCTTGGCTTGGGCCTAGGCCTGTCGTTTCGTTGGCTTTGGGAGTTCCTTCGTAAACAGGGCGTCCAATAATGCCTTTAGAGCACCACCTGCTCTGCCTTGCCGCCAGATGACGAAAATCTTCCAAGTCACCTCCGCGTCCGCCAGGGGTAGAATGACGACGCCGGCCGGAGAAAGATGGCTGGCGGAGGCTGCCAACAGAAGAACAGTATTTTCGTTGGCGACAAACTCGAAGGCGTGAGCAAGGGTTTGCGCCGAGCCGTGAAATTTCGGGCGAAACTTCCCATACTTTTTGCAATACTCCTCGACCCGTCGGTCCCAGCCGGGTGCTTCTTGAGAGTCCAAGCTGAGAAAGAATTCGCCGTTCAAATCGGACAATCGCACCCGATCCTGGGTCGCAAGTGGGTGCTGCTCCGGAAGGACAATGCAACTACCCACCTCTGCCAGCTTTCGCGTGTAAAATTCGCCGGCTAGCAACTCGCCGCTGTCGTTCGTGATGCCGATATCGATCTCTCCGGCCCGAAGAGCGACTATTTGCTGGCCCGGAGTTAAGCCCATGAGCTTCAAATCCGTTTCCGGATGACTCCGCCTCACCTCCCTCAACAGTCCGCGAAGATACTGTTGGGCGACTGCGGGGAGGTAACCAATTCGCACTTGATCCGTCTCTCCGCGTAGAGCTCGCCGCGTATCGCTCATGGCCAGATCGTAGGACGCGAGCAAAGCGCCCATTCTCTTGGCCAATGCCTGGCCGCCCTCCGTTGGCCTCACACCGGTGGCCATGCGCTCCAATAATCGCCCTCCTAATTCGAGCTCAAGGATTTGCATCTGACGCGACAGTGTTGACTGGGAGATGTGCAGCCGCGCCGCTGCTCGATGGAGATTGCCCTCTTCCACCACGGTTAGAAATGAGCGTATCTGCTCCAGCATGCCGAAGACTGATGCAGATCTTCGATCGCCGCAATCCGTACTTTTCATTATCCGGATGCCGGTCGGTATCCTAAGGTGGGTGAATTACCAACTCAAATCACCACATCATGGTCACACCAAAGAAAGACAGCCATCATCACTGGATCTTGCCCGAAACATCAGTACGGCTATTGCCAGACGCCTTTCGTCCGATCTCACCCAATGATTCAACAACGCTCGGTGCAGCCATCTAGACAAGGATTGCGGCAGCCGAAACAAAAAAACGGCGGCCATCCAGACTATCGGGTCAACGCTGCCAGAATTACAAGGGGAGTAACTATCTATGAAACTAGGGTTTATCTGTCTTAACCTGCCAGGCCACCTCAACCCAATGACTACGCTGGCGCGCCACCTTCAGGCGCGCAACCATGACGTCGTCTTCCTTTATTCGTCAGGTGCTGCCGGCCTACCGTTTGTTTCTGGTCCCGAGAAGGATCAGATTGATGCAAGCGTTCCAGACTTGAGCAAAATGCAGGGGGAGGATGCTGTGCAATTTGGCATCGGCTTGGTGATGGCTCAGACCGAGACGATATTAAAATCATTGCCCGCCGTTGTACAAGCAAACGGCATCGATGCCCTGGTAATCGATACCGTTCAATTCTATGCGGAATTGGGTGCGATCCAGTTGGGTATGCCTTATATACACGTGTCGAACGCGCTGCACCTCGACTTCTCTGGTTACACACCCCTCTGTTATTATGATTGGCCTCACCAGACTACCGCTTCGGCTTTGGCCAGAAATCGAGAAGGTGTCGCAAAGCGTGCTAAAATGCTGGAGAACGCCAACGCCGGAATCAGAGCGTATGCGAAGAGCGCCGGACTCGATGTCGATTGGGACAACCCATCCGCCACAATCTCGAAGCTGGCCTGGATTACCCAATGTCCTCGGGAATTTGACTTTGAAAGTTCGCATTGGCCTCCGCGGTTCCATCACACCGGTCCATTCCATGATGGCATGGGCCGGGAGAAGCTGGATTTCCCCTGGGAGCGATTAACCGGCGAACCGCTTATTTATGCTTCAATGGGGACAATACTGAATGGACGGTTGGATGTTTTTCGCACCATTGTTGCTGGCGTGGCGAAGCATAAAGATTTGCAATTGGTGCTCTCTATAGGTGATCTGCTTGATCCGGAGCAGATCGGACCCGTTCCTAAAAATGCCATCATCGTCAAGCGGGCGCCACAGTTGGAGTTGCTCAAGCAGACCTCGGTCTGCATCACCCATGCGGGATTGAACACCGTGCTGGAGTCTCTGGCTCAAGGTGTCCCTCAGGTAGCCATCCCGGTTGCCTTTGATCAACCTGGCGTCGCGGCCAGAGTCGCCTACAACCAAACCGGTGTCGTCACCTCGTTAGACAAATTAACTACCGATCACCTCTCAACGCTTCTAAATGAGGTGCTGAACAACTCCACCTATCGGGATAATGCACGTAAACTCCAGAAGGCGATCGTCCAGGCCAACGGACTCTCTGTCGCAGCCGATCTGGTAGAAACGTCCCTGGGTGTGACCAAAAAGGCCGACAAGAAGAGTTAAGCAAAACATCCAGGAGATTTAATGAGAATCGCATTTTTAGGTGTTCGGGTATCAGGCCTTCCATGAGGCTTCCGCCAGTGGCGAAGGAGGGGTTACGTTGACCACGAGGGGAGCGCGGATCCCAGGAATAGGCCCAGCTCTAGAGGCATGTTGAAGCGATTGTCTGATCGCAGCGTCCCTCCCGTTACCCCTTGTACATTCCATCAGTCAGTTCACTAAACGTGCAAAGCTCCAAGACAATCACAATGTGTTTAGTGAATATCTCCGGGAGAATGCAGGTTCAAAGGATCAATTCAGAGGTCCTACAGACCGAGCATAAGCTATGAAGCTGAAAACTACTGACCATTACGGCAGCAAGCCGGTAAACAACTAACAAGCCGCCAATCTATTATTAATCAAAGATGCGTCTATTTTTCGCCCAACCTTTCCCAGGATCTCAAAATCAGAAGAAAAACATGAATACAATTGATGAGAAGTTGAAAAAGGCCAAGCTCGAGCATGGTTTCTATAACATTATTGATGGCAAAAGAGTATTTGGAGGTAAGACATTATCTGTCGTCAATCCTGCTACCGGAAAGCATCTGGCCAATGTTCCTGACGTGGATCACACTCTACTGGACGAAGCGGTCAGTGCTGCACAAAGAGCATTTTCAGGGTGGCGTGCAGTTCCGACCAGTCAACGGAAAGTAATATTGACTACCCTCCTCAACAGAATGAACGACCACGCAGAGGAACTAAGCGTGCTTCTTACTGCAGAACAAGGTGGCCCACTACCTATAGCACGGTTTTATTTCGATCTGCTTATAAAAGCGTTTGGACCAGCGCTCGTCCAAATGGAATTGCACGAGAAAGAAGAAGAAGTGCCACAGATAGGTCACGTTACGAAACGTTTTACGCCAATCGGTGTCGTCGGCGCCATCAGCCCATGGAATTTACCTGTCCTAATTTCGTTTTGCAAGGCACTCCCGGCGCTGCTGGCCGGTAATACAGTCGTTCTTAAGCCTTCTCCGTTTGCCCCACTTACTGTACTTCGCATCTCAGATTATATTAATGAATTGCTTCCGCCGGGTGTCTTCAATGTCGTGACCGGCGGTGATGATCTTGGACCATGGATGACCTCACACCCGGGAATTGACCTTATAACTTTCACCGGATCGACATTCACAGGAAAGCGAGTATTGGCATCGGCTGCTGCCACGCTTAAACGTGTGACGCTGGAGCTCGGAGGAAATGATCCGGGGATCATCCTCGCCGATGCCGAGCCGGAGAAAATCGCTCCGGCTCTCTTCGACAGCATGTTTGCACTCAGTGGACAGGGTTGCATTTGCCTTAAGCGCCTCTACGTACATGAGGATATCTATTCCAAAGTAACAGAGGCTCTGGTTGCTATCGCTAGCGCCACCAAAGTCGGTGATGGATTAGACGCGGACACCACGTTAGGTCCCGTGCAGAATCAGTTGCAGTACAAGCGGCTCCAGTCAGTCTGGGAGGAGATTAAGCGAAGCGGGGCGAAGGTCCTCTTCCGAGGAGTCGTACCGACCGATACCGAAGGCTTTTTCGTCCCCGTAACGCTTCTCGACAATCCGCCAGATGGCGCCGGCTTCGTCACCCAGGAGGTCTTCGGGCCCATCCGCTCCATTTTCAGATACAAGAATTTAGACGAAGCTATTCGCCGCGCCAATAACACTTCCTATGGACTTGGCGCTTCTGTTTGGGGCAGTGATCCGGTTCAGCTCCGCACTGTTGCCTCTCAACTAGAAGCCGGGACTGTATGGATTAACCAGCACGCTATCCGAAATCCTTTGGTTCCAGCCAGTGCCTATAAGGACTCAGGTCTTGGAGTAGAGCTTGGCCAGGAGGGCCTCGAAGAATGTTGCAATATTCAGGTAATTGCAGCGAAAGAGTGAAGCCATACTCAACACGCTTTCGAGTTAGGTGGTCAACCATTTGCCCAACGCCTGCAGCTATTCAAAAGGATGAATTAAACAAAGAACGAAAGAAAGGAATACAGTGAAGAAATTGGAATATGTTTTTGGACATTCACAGAGAGAAATTCAGCGTCTGATTTACCAGGCAGCTATAGTCAAGCCGGTCACAGAGCGCCTCCTACGGAGAGTGAAGCTCGGCTCAGGTATGCGTGTCCTCGACTTAGGCTGTGGTGCCGGCGATGTTTCTATGCTGGCTGCCCAGTTCGTCGGACCGACAGGGTTAGTGGTTGGAATTGATCGCAATCGGGACGTTCTCGCTTTGGCTGCAGAACGAGCTCATGCGGCCGAATTGCCCCAAATTACGTTTAAACAGACATCGGTTGAATCCTTTTCGTCCCAGGAAACTTTCGATCTCGTAATCGGCAGATACATCTTGGCCCACCAGTCTGACCCCGTTGGATTCCTCCGGGCCGCGGCACGTTTGGTTAGTAAGGGAGGGAGTATAGCCTTCCATGAGATTCGAGTGCTCCAGATGTTTGATTCCGCGCCCCCGGTTCCACTGTGGCAGGTGACCGGAAACTTTATCCAGATGGCATCTCAGTCTGCATTACCACACCATGATGTGAGCGACCGGTTGATTGAGTCTTTTTCCGAAGCTGGTCTGCCGGAACCAAACTTGTTCGGCGAAACCCTTGTCGGGGGCGGTATCGATTCGCCATTCTACGCTTGGGTGGCCGAAACTCTGCAGAGCCTTCTACCGCAACTCGCAAGAATCGGAATCCCATTCGGTGAACTAGTTGGGATCGAGACCCTTGAAGGCAGACTGAGAGAGGCGGTGGTCGCGGCGCGAAGCCAGATTGTGGGATTTGGGCAAGTCTGCGCATGGGCCAGGACCTGAGCATAGTTCGAATCGCAGCACGGTTGTCACGCATTGTTCGCGGCGCTGCAAGAGTAGCTGATAGGAAAACCCGGACTCTTTATGCCGCTAAAAGAGCTGACCGCATTTAGGGTCGCACGGAAGATTGGTAAAAAAAGGCTGACTAATAGTTGTTCAACCGGCGTATTTGGTCAGTCAAGTTCATCAAGATGTACGATGATCAGGTTGCGTATTTTCGGAAGTTGCTAACATTTCTAAAGTCAGGCTAGGAGCCTGCCGAGTCGCTAGTGTTCCAAGTGCGAAACGTTTTGGAATTGTCAGGACCGAGCAAATTGTGCCCATAATCGTCCAGAATGTCCTCGGGAAGATCCCCTCTACCAGGACAGGCTCAAACCCGGCGCAACGGGATGCAAAAGGAAAGAGCGTAATGACTCAGCGCACGGGGGGCCACCTTCGCAAGTTGATATGAGTTTC
>DATNNZ010000121.1:0-3408 GCA_035601575.1 Chthoniobacterales bacterium | reverse complement strand
CGCCAGTTGGGTCTGAATTTTCTCCCGATGCGGATCTCCGCTCAGCAACGCTTTAATCTGGGCGAAGAGCGTGAGCAAATTCTCTTGCAGCACTCTTTGCGGCAAGACCGGCCAAATCAGTCTGCCCACGACCGTCCCGATACCGATTCCGATCACCAAACCTAGAAAAGTATCAATGATCGTCTGCGACGCTACCGGCACTTGGGGATTGAGCCCGACAAAGGCGCTTATAGTTAAGTACCCAACTAGTATCCACGAGTTAATGCCAGCGCTTCGAGCGGTGAGGAATCCGAACATGAACAGAATGAGGAACAACACCAAATTCATGACGGCATAACCCGCTAGAAACGGCGTGGTGAGAATAAGCAGGGCCGCGCAGCCGACAAGAGCAAGAGCCTTGAGGAATGCATTTTGAAAAGCACGCAGATCACCTGTCCCACCGGCTTGGAGAAATGGCCGTCCAAAAATGGTGAGGATCCACGCCATGGGCGGAATTGAAGACGACCCGGGCGGATGGATCCACTTCAAGAGAAGGACTGCAATCACGGCAGCTAAGCCGCCTTTTACCCCAACCTTTACCCAAAACCAGTCGATAGTGGGTAGAAAGTCCCAGTGCGGCTTAGCCTCGGGCAGCGGCTGGCCGAAACGCGGCAACCCCTCCATCGCGCTGCGGATATTATTCAATTCGTCGCATACCGAACGTATGGCGGCAAAATGTCCGGCAAAAGTAATTGCGGTTTGGAGCGGCGCTGCAATCAAAATACCCTCGTCCCGGGTTTCATTCACCTTCTCCTGAAGAGCAGCAAATGCTTCATTTAGACGACTCGAGCGCAATTTTTCGCCTGGAGGATGGGAGGTGGTCAAGATGTTGAACTCGTCGGAGATTGCGGCCAGCAGCGATTCCGTTTCCCGCCGCATGTGATCAAGGAACCACGGCTCTACTCGATGCCGGCTTAGATAGAGTCCCGCGTGAAACAGGTTGGTCAGGGACACCAGGAAAGCGTTGTAGTTGGAAAGACGAGCGGAAAAAAACGTGCTCTCGCGCTCTCCTGCCTGCTGCAAATTTTTTAAAACTGATAATTGCTGGTCGAACGTATCGTGAATCTCTTTTGTCTCGCTGTGAGCATTCGCCGGGTCGATGGAGGCTTGCACGTGCGCCGACACGAGTTGGTTAACCGTTTTCAGTGCAGCGCGCCCTGCTTCGATAAACTCTTCCCGCGCGTAACGGGGCCAAAGGCTGCTCATTACCAGAAGCGAGCTCATAATTCCGACCAAAATCTCCTCCGTTCGGTCGAGGCCAATCTGCCACGCTTGTGCTGGATCCGTGACCCCATCGGTAGCGATGGTAAGCGCGGTGAAACCGAGCAAATAATAAGCATAGGGAACCTGGCGTGCTCCGAGTTGGCCGTACTTGTAGCTGGCAAAGGCGGTGACCAGGAAAAGGACGGGTAGAAAGATCTCTGGCGTAGAAGTATAGTCGCCGACCAACCAGACGCCAACGACGGCTCCTGCGATCGTTCCGATCACTCGCATGATTGCTTTGAGCGCAATCGAACCCACGAATTGTGCGCTCATCAACACGACAACGGTAAGTATCGCCCAGTTATCATCTGGCAATCTCAACACCTGGGTGCAAAACAAGGCGAGTAAACCCGCCAGACCCATTTTGATCCCATGTCGTACTCTTAAGTCGGCAAAGAGATCTTGGCGTTTCTGCTGCCGCCGCGTTGCAATCGAAATAGCCCAGGTACACATAATCAGAAAATAATTGCGGAATGCGGAATGCGGAATTAGCGGAGGGAGCGCCGAAAACTGACTCTGAGCTAACCTCGCAATACGGAATTCGCATCCGGCGATTTAGAGTCTCAGATTCGGGCTTGCTCGTTCCGCAATCCGCATTCCGCATTCCGCAATCGATGACCATGTGCACCGCTATCTGTCCGAGAGCTTAGTTGCTTCGGGAAGCCCAACTTCGGGTGTAATTGCCACCGAAACGGTTTGACCAATCCGCAATGGCACCGGGCTGTTCTCCAAAACCTGGATGCGGACTGGGAAGCGCTGTGGAAGGCGAAGCCAATCGATTGTCTGACTGACTGAGGGCAATAAAGCGGTACTAGTGCCCCCCGATCCATCCTCCACAAAGACACCCCATCCAATGCTGCGAACCACACCCTGGAATGGCTGGTTTTCGCGGCCCATCACGGTAACAAACGCTTTTTGGCCCACCTGGATGTGCGGCAATTGAGTTTCCTTGAAATAGCCTGCAATCCAAAACGACCTTGTGTCTACCAGTGCCATCAGCTGTAGGCCGGCAGTAACATAGGTGCCCTCGCTCGTATTCATGTTAGTGACATATCCGTCTACCGGGGCAAAGACTTTTGTGTAGGAGAGGTTTAATTTTGCTAGTTCGAGATTCGCCTTCGCAGAAATCAGCTGTGCTTGCGCGGCGGAGAAGCTGTCCTGGGCGTTTTGAAAATCCTGGCGGGCGGTGACGTGATTCTTATAGAGGTCCGTCTGCCGATCGAGATTTTGCTGCTGCTGTTTCAGAGTCGCTTCATCATTCTGAACCTGGCCCGTGGCAATGTTGACTTGGGCTTGAAAATCGGACGGGTCAATCTCGAAAAGCAGATCTCCCTTGCGCAGTTGTTGATTGTCATGAACTGCAACGTGAATGATCGGCCCAGATACCCGAGGGGCGATACCGACGATATTCGCTCGGACCTGGCCATCTCGGGTCCAGGGATGCTCAATGTATCGGAGATAGAGAGAGACAGCTGCCCAGAGCGCCAGGCCAACAATGATCAGCGTGATTAGATAACTGAATAGCCTTGCCTTCATGGAAAGCACACCATTCCAATCAGCGAGCTAAGTAGAACGACCAGCCCGACGAAGAAGAGTGGAAGATGCCAGACATAGCGAGACAGACCAGTGTGTTCCATGATCGCCACAACCAGCCACGCCATTAGGAAGCCCAGCGCGCCGACTATCATGACCCAGGGCACTAACACTTCGGAGAATCTGAGTTCCGGTCGATTTAGTGCTCCTGCGAAAAGACTTACAAATTGCGATCTTCCCACCATAAATATCGTCCGTTTTCTCCCCGAACTTAGATATGAGACTTATTTTCGTCCTCCCGCCGTCGGTCGAGCTCAGGACTTCGGTGAGCTCAGTCGAGCAGTCGAGGCCGCAACCGTCCTGGCCGTCGCTAGCAGCCCAATCTGCTTTTCGGGTTCTCGATTCGAGCACAGCTTGCCCGCTATGTCACACTGTGAACCGCTAACCGCTAACTGCTAACCCTTAGTTGCTGGTCGCGACATACGGCTTCACCATTTTTGCAGGATCGACGACGCGCTCGAACTCCTCTTCTGTTACGAAGCCGAGTTTCAGTGCAGCGTCCTTCAACGTGAG
>DATNNZ010000120.1:0-3501 GCA_035601575.1 Chthoniobacterales bacterium | reverse complement strand
GCCTTGGGTATCCAATGCACACATTGGCGATAGGACCTCGGGCCTACTTTCTCGAAAATCTCAACAAGTAAGGAGACGGCTATGAAGAAAACCTTGATATGGTGTTTTCTCGGCCTGCTTTCGCTGGTGAGTGCAGCAGGGTCGCAAGCCCAGGAGACCGGCGGGACTGAGAAAGCTGTCGCGGCATTAGAAGAAAAGTGGCTTCAGGCAATAAACACAAATAGTCCTGATTTGCTCGCACCTCTGCTGGCCGACAAATTTGTCAGCACTTCGCCTGAGGGAAAGGTGACTGGCAAAGCCGAGGCGCTGGTGGAAGTAAAGACTTTTGAGAAGAACAGTGGCGCGAACTCCGGAATGAAAGTCTTCGTGTATGGAGACACGGCAATAGCGATAGGAATCTTGAAAGCGAAGATGAAGGACCCCTCAGGCCAGATAGTTGATTTGAATCTCCAGTGGAGCGACACGTGGGTGAAGATGGCCAACGGTAAATGGCAGTGTGTCGCGAGTCATGCGTCGCTAATAAAAATGTAAGCGACCATCAACGGGGGTGAAAATGCATAACCGGCGAATACGTATTGTGCTGCGTGTGATGACTTTCTTGTTTGTCGGAGTCCTGCTCATTTTCTCGGTGGGGAGAATCGAGGCACAAGCATCAGAAAGCGAACAAACGCTCTGGAAGCTGGAGCACGACTATTTTCGCTATGTTGAGGACAATAATCTGACAGCCTATCTAGGACTGTGGCACAAGAATTTCCTTGGTTGGCCATCGGTCAGTGCCGCACCCGTTCAGAAAGACCACATCACGGATTGGATTACCTCGCGAACGAGTCAGGGTCTCGCGTTCAAGCTCATCGAATTTAAACCAGCTGCGATTCAAGTGACCGGGGAAATCGGGGTGACGTGTTATTGGGTCACGTATAAGTTCACGGATAAAGACGGCCAGGGGACGACGTACAACACGCGCATCACTCATACCTGGCTGAAGGACGGGAAGGATTGGCACATTATCGGTGGGATGTCTATGCCAGAGGGCACGACTCCGCAGCGGTAAACGCAGCCAATTTCCGATACGGTATCACAACCGCCAGTTGCGCTCGGAAGCACAATTTTATTGTTTCTTGTTCCACAAGTCCCAAAAGAGTTTTACTGTCGCCGGGCCACCCTACGGCACTTGTCCAGTAAGCGTTAACCAGGCAAGTCGATTTTGTGAATTAAGTTTGCATCTCTGGATTCACAACGCGACTATCTGTGATCAGTGTGTTTTTTGCTGACGCGGCGGGGAACAGGCGGTCACGCACTCGTAACGCCGGAAATTCTATCGCTCGGGAGAGCAGAATTCCGACTGTGAGGCTGATCAGAATGTAGCCCCAGAAAATGGCCGTCTCCCCGATTTTTGGCCACAGCATCCGCATAAATCCGCGATCATGTTGGGAAACGATACCATGCCAAAGATAGATGGAATAGGAATGCATTCCGACATAAGCAGCAAAATCGCCGACTCCGAGTAACCGCGATTCTCCTGATTCTCTGCGAAGACCATAGAGAGCCAAAATGAGCATCCCGCCAAAACCCAGGTACAGTGCGGTTAGCCCGTAGCCAAGCAGGAATGGCGAATCCACCTGAAACATGAAACACGTGGACAGGAGCAGCGTGGAAACGGCAAACAACAGTACGCGAAGCCACCCTGCCGCGATTCTCCGTAATATTTCCCCGTGAAAATGATGGAGATATCCGAGGAACACGCCGAAAAATAGGCCGTCGATTCGCAGGTGTGTTGGAAACATTATCCCTTGCTGCCAATCATTGAGTAGCGGCGTGTGCGCCAAGTAGACCCTTTGTAGCAGGCAGGAAAAAGCAAGAATTACCCAAACTGCTGGAACCATCCGGAATGGGTCTTGGCGTCCCCTCTTTAGATAACGGAGCATTAACAGCAGCAGCGCAGGCAAGAGAATGTAAAAGTGCTCCTCGACAGCCAGCGACCAGGTGTGCGACCACAGCCGGTACCCCTGATAGCTCTGGTAAAAAAAGATTTCCGGCACGTATGGTGCCAACGGGTTCTCCCGGTGCTGCGCTACCCGCCAGAGAAAAGTGACGAAAATCATTGCGTAAAACGCAGGGTAGATTTTGAAGCCTCGGCGAATGAAAAAGCGCCTCCAATCGATACGACCTGTCCTTTTGTATTCGGTGAACAATATTCCTGAGATCAAGAAGCCGCTCAAGACGAAGAACAGGTCAACGCCCGCCCAGCCAACATTTCTCCAAAGCGTCGGCCCTTCAGCGTGACGCCCAAGTACAAGCAGGATGGCAATCGCCCGTAAGATATCCAGACGCTTATTTCTCAAGCATCCTCTCTAAACCTCTGGCCCCAGCGCCCCTTCTAACGAAGAGGTGCATAACAACTCCTGTCTATTCTGATTGTGGTTACATCACCACGCACTACGACAAGAAAATCATTGCCGCAGTATACGTTGCGATGAGGGCCGCAGTGTCAGAGGTTTCTTGGTACAGCCTTAATTGTGCCTCCCGAACAGGCTTAAGGAATTCGTCGTAACTTGTGGACATATACTGCACCACGCCAAAGGAAAGAGCCAACCCGGTTATAAGCGGTCCGAGAATGTCTTTCATTTCAATCTTCATTTTGGACCTCCCCAAAATCGACCCAGCATACTACGGGTAAGCGGGGAGTTTATTATCCGACACGTCCGTCCTTAACGACCTAGCCTGGCGTTGCCGGGCAATGGAAGATGGATGGAGAGGGTTATCCCATGAAATTCGTGACAATTGTTTTGGTGCTACTGGCCTTCTTGTGCCCCGTCGCCCAAGCAGATGTAAGCGCAAGCCGCGTACGTCCAGTGGCTCGAAAGCTAGAGGAGCACATTGCCGACCTTGCTGAAACCCCCGAGGAAGCAAAGGAACTAAAAGCGTTGCTTCCTCTCAAATACAGCGTGGTTGAGGACGAGGAAATCAATGCAGCCGCGCAGAGGACTCGGAACACAATCATTGTAAATCGCGGCGTGCTTCTTCTCGTGCAAAACGATGATGAGCTTGCCTTCGTGATCGCTCACGAAATCGGCCACATTCTTGTGGGCCAGATGAAGAAGGTAGAGTTAGAAGAAGCTCTGGAAAAACTCTGGCAGGAGTCTGGTGGGGCTATCAAAAACGAACAAATGGCTGACGAACTACTGGCGGACGTTACTGGCGTAATGTTGATGCACAAAGCCGGATTCGACTCAGATGCATCGGTTAAGTTTTTCCGGCACCTGATTGCGGAAAGGGGCACACTCGTTTGGGCGGCGTTGTATTTAAAGGGAACCTCAACCTTAGACGACGTGCATTTGATCGAGGAAGCAAGATTACGGGTTGTTTCCGCAGTTGCCGAAAAACTAAGAGATGATGGGATGGAGAGCAAACAGGAAGAGCAAGAAACTGTATACGTCTGGATAGGCATATTCAATGTCACCTACGAAGGCGCAGACGCCAAGCGGCAAACCGTAGAAACAA
>DATNNZ010000119.1:0-7896 GCA_035601575.1 Chthoniobacterales bacterium | reverse complement strand
ATTCCGCCAATGAATAATCTCCTGCTCGCTTTTACTTAGGATTTGACGTGCAAGCTCCTGAAATGCCTGCGCCAAAGACGCGTACGGAATATCGCGTCTGTGCTGGTCGAACTTCCCTGAAATGAAGATGCCGCGCGGCCGGACGATTACCTTGTGCAGCTCATGCACGACGGAGGACTTGCCGATTCCGGCATAGCCCGACAGAAGCACCAGTTCCGATTTGTGAGTAGCGACCACCCGATCGAAGGCGGCCAGGAGGGTCTTGCAGACCGAGTCACGCCCGTAGAGCTTTTCCGGGATCAGTAGCCGGTCTGGGACGTCTTGCCGCCCCACCGTGAACGACTTGATGTGTCCGACGGATTCCCATTCCGTTAAGCATTTCCTTAGATCGGCCTCGAGACCGGCAGCTGTCTGGTACCGCTCCTCAGCGGTCTTAGCGAGGAGTTTCAAGACAATGGCTGAGATCGGTTCCGGGATCCGGTCTGTCTGCTCGCTTGGCTTCGGTGGCTGCCTGGCAACATGGCAGTGAACCCACTCAATGGGATCGGACGCTCGGAACGGAAGCGCCCCGGTGAGCATCTGGTAAAAGGTGATGCCCAACGAGTAAAGATCACTGCGGGATTCGATCGACCGATTCATGCGACCGGTCTGTTCGGGCGCCATGTAAGCCAGTGTTCCGGCAATAACTTCGGGAGGCTCGGCGGCCTGGCGTTCGCGCGACAGTCGCGAGGCAATCCCGAAGCCGGTGAACCACACCTTATGGGTTGCAAAGTCTACGAGAATGTTGGCCGGCTTGATGTCTTTGTGGATGAGCCATCGCCGGTGGAGCTTACCCAATCCTGCCGCCAGGTTTATTGCCAGGCGAAGGAACCGACCTAATTCCATCGGTTGACCGAGAAACCGATCGAGCGGCTCGCCACCAGGGTCCTCAAGTACCAGCATCGTTCGTTCCTCGCTGCAAGTTAGAGTCAGAGGTCTGGCTGCCCAGTCCGGATCAAGCTCGTCCCGCAAAGAGTATTCGTGCTCAAGGCGTGCTAAGCTTCCGAGGGCGGGATATTCCGAGACCGGAGCCACCACTAGGACAGTCGATTGCTCTCCATTCTGCCGAGCCCGACAAACGGAAAACTCTTCGTCGGCTCGCAAGATCTCATACCCATGTGTTGAAAGCTCAATCACCGCAGAACTGGACAATCTTTCTCTTGGCAATCGTGCCCCCGGCGCGATCGCCTTGAATATTATCAGCGTGCGATTCATCAACTGCACTTCATTTTTTCTGAAGCGGTGCCCCTCTCGAGCAATACTCCGAACCCGACTCTGCCAGGCTTCGAATTAACAATGAGTCGACCGTTAAAAATTTTTATCCGAGACTAAGCGCGCCAGATCCATACTCCGGGCGTGGCCAATGATCCACCTAACACGCATCGGCCAGCCGCGCATCCCTCTTTAGAGTAATTTAGAACCTCTCTTTCCGGCTAGTAGAGGTCCGTTTTACCAAACGGTACAATGATTACGGCGACGATTATTTGCGTCTATAAATTTTAACGTAATTCGAAATCAAGCTCATGATAAAAGGAAGCGAAAGGCGAAAAGCCGGTTACCCGATTGATTCGTTGTTTCTCGATCGATGGTCGCCCCGAGCCATGTCGGGCGAGGACATTGCGGAAGAAGAACTCTTAACGCTGTTCGAGGCAGCACGTTGGGCGCCTTCCTCCTACAACAACCAGCCCTGGCGGATTCTTTACGCGCGCCGAAACACCGTCCATTGGCCGCTCTTTTTTGATTTGTTGGTGGACTTCAACAAGACTTGGGTGAAAGGAGCCGCTGCGTTGGTGGTTTTCATATCCAAAACGACCTTTGACCATAATGGTGAACCTTCTATCACCCACTCATTCGATACCGGCGCAGCTTGGGAAAATTTCGCTTTGGAAGCGTCCCTGAAGAACCTTGTCGTTCATGGTATGGAAGGGTTCGACTACGATAGGGCAAGAACGGTGCTCAAGATTCCACGTCACTTTCAAGTCGAAGTCATGGTGGCAATTGGTAAGCCAGGTAAAAAAGAGGATCTCCCTGTAGGATTGCAGGAACGGGAGACGCCAAACGATCGCCGAAAATTGACTGAGACGATCACTGAAGGGCCCTATATCGCGCGAGTGGCTGGAGCAGACGCTACTTGATGGCAGATATTGCGGGCCTGCCGCTGCCGGTTATTACTGGGATCAGACGGACAAAACCTCTCGGCGCGTCGCGCTGGCCCTACCGCGGTAGCTGTGAATCAACCGAGGACAATTTCATAACCGTTAACGAAAACGTCTATGTCGGTAGATAGAGAGAAGGAATGGGACTCATAAGTCCTATCAGACCCATGGGTCCTATGTGCCGCGCTCCCGGTGAAGCGCAAGGACTAGATATGGCACGCTGTCGAACTAATAGTCGAGAGGTTCGGCGACTGGGCGAAATCCGGCGCCTTTTTGTATACGATCTTCTGTTTAAGATTACCTCATCACTGCCATCGCCAAGAGAAACAGGCAGAGACCGCCAAGCAAAATAAACGCTTCCATACACGTTGGATTTTCCTGTCGGCTGCAGGAGTATCATCCCACCAGCTCAAAAATAACTGAGATGGTTGAGACTGTCCTGGATCTCCATATCAACTGGGGCATTACCGGTCGTTGCCTAGCAGGAAAACGAGCTGCATTGGGCTCGCCTCTCTCGCGACTTTCCGCGGATGCGGGATTTCGTTGTCGACGATCCATTCACTGGAAGAAAGTGCTATGGCGTAATCCATGCACGCGCCATCTTTGCCTTTCCCTTTCAAAGTCGGGTCGTCAGCGACTCTTTGTTGCGTTGACTCACTTAAACAGAAAGCAACTAGTAGGAAGTAGACAACCACGCACCCAAGTATAATTGTAATACAGTAGCGTTTTGACATTGTTCTGTGGAACCGTCAAAACCTACTACTCGATCATAGTTAGCCTATTGTTCCAAAGGCTTGTTTTTAATCACTCGATCGAGCACCTCAGCTATCAGTCGGTTGGACCGCTCAAGGGCTGCAACTAAGCTGCTTTCACGACGGACGTGAGCCTGACATTTCCACGATGGCAAACCTGACCCATCGGGTAGCGACGAATTCATCAGGAAAACCTTGAGGGATGATTGGAGATCTCGTCCGACCGCGCTGTGTTGGCGTAACGGTGTCGGTGTAACGGCCCCAAGGGCCTTGGGAGCTTAGCCCAGGCTTTAGCCTGGGTTGCAAGTAATAACGCGCTCGGTCTGAAGGACCGTTAGAAGCCGGAACTCTAACGGCGGTTCACTCGTGACCACAATTGAACTTTGGGGCACGGTAGGCATTCTCGCGGTCCTTCAGACCTCATGCGGCAAACCAAACGACAACCCAGGCTAAAAGCCTGGGCTAAGTTCCCAAGGCCCTTCGGGCCGGCACGCCGTTTAGGCCACAACGCGACACGCCGTTAGGCCACAACGCGACACGCCGTCACGGATTGTGCCGACGCCGGTACGCCCTGGAGCAATCGATATCTCCCTTGACGTAAAATTAGGAATATTTCGATCTAAGTCTAAGCTGGTTGTACCTTTTCAGGCGCTGAAGCCAGGACTTGGAGTTCTGTTACGGCTCGAACGAGTTCTTCGAAATTATCAGCGGTTCTTCTGGCGCCCAAATCTTTTTCGTGGACCAGGCAATTGATGGGCAATTGATTTGGTTGAGCGTTTTGCTGATGAGGTTGGTCGAACCGGCCAGCCAACGCTTCCATCGCATCCTCTAATGGTTTGCCGATTTTTGGCGTGGTCTTCGGGTGTTCACTATCCTGAGGTGTCAGGTCTGATGTTTGTTCCCGTATCCACGGGAGACAAGCAACGTAAATTTCCTCTATAGCAGTGGTCGCGTTCTCCAGGTTCGGTCCATCAGAGGCTTTCGATCCATAAAGCAGAGCTTCAAACGCGGCTTGCTCCTGGAATGAATTGGCCTCAGAAAGACGAGATGCTATTTCCAGCTCGGCCTGTTCCCGTTGCCGGCTCGAACTCTGAGAACCATCGTTTGAACCACCCAAATGTAGAAGACGAGCGATTGCACGGAGGCAAGCAGCGAGTTTCTCGCGGGCAATTAAGTGCGCGCTCTCTGGCCACACCAGGGCGAAAACGGCGCTGATAATACAAACGCCCAGGATAATGCCGATGAATCGATCTCGAAGTGGATCGATCTTCGTTGGTGGCCCGTAGTCCTGCAGCACTCCCAGATCAAAGGTCAGAGCAATTTGCAGTCCCATGTATGAAATCCGCTCGCTGCCAAAAGCAACCCATGCGGCCAAACCGTGCAGGCAGAATACGATCAGCAGGTACACTCCCAATGTTTCATATCTTGGGATCAACCAGATTGAACAAATGAGGCCTAAAGTAACTCCGATAATGCAGCCGACAATTCGAAGTACTCCCTTGTGAATAGTGGCGCCGGTACTAGCAAGCGCGATGATAAGCGGCGTGTAGTACACCGTGTGGATGCCGAAGTAATCGCTCGCCGTATAGAAGAAATAACCGAGCATCCCTGCTAATGTAACCTTAAGCGCGAATTGTACGTACGTCGGATTACTAAACGCGTCGGCTACAAAAAGTGATTTTTTCTGGCGGGACACAGCTTTCGGCTCCCGGTCCTTTGTGTCCTTCGCAACCAGATCTTCCAGTGTACTCTCTGCTTCAGCCAGTTTAGCCGCAGAGAAACCTGCTGTTGTTTCCTTTGCAGAAAGTATCGCTACGTTGGACGGAACAAAGCCGGCCGCGAATTCTTGCTCGAAGCGCCCGGCGTTTTCCGAGAGTTGGCCGAGAATTGCTTTCTCCGCAGAAGAGATGGGAAGGAGACTTGGCGTTTTTAACAGCGCACCGGCATAGGAGAAGGTCAGCCTGGCAATTTTATCGAGGCTCAAGATCATGCGCATCAGTTGCGCTTGCTTTAGTCCTAAACCGGTAGCTTCAGGTAGGGAGAGCTTTAGGAGTTTAAGCAAACGGATTGGACCACGCTTGACCAGCGGACGAAGCAAGCTGCTGGCGGCAGAAGGCGAGCCAATCGTCAATTCTGTCGTTGCCGCGGCCACCGCACGCCAGGCGGCGACAAATTCCCGCTGAAGCACTTGGTTGGCTGGAACGGGAAATAGTAAAAGATTCGCGACCCAGGCCACGCTGACTGAAAGGGCGACTGCCACCCAAACCCAAAGGAACTCGTGCACTGCTTCCTCCGGCGTGGGAAAGAGGTCGACCAGGCTTTGTGACACCGACACGATGAAGGCCAGGATAAATCCGACTGGTCCAATCGAAAGCACTCGAAATAAGTACATACCGACAAAGATTTCCACTGCCATCGCAGGGATTCGAAACTCGGCACGGTCACCAGTGTATTTGAAGATGAGGATTGACGCAACGACCGCCACAGTAATGGCGAACAAAGCCAAGACCGCGGTGATAGCGGTGGTTACTTTTTCTTCTTTGGAAGTGAACAATACCAAGAAGGGTAGGACGTCTTGGAGCGGCAATCTGAATGTGTTTGATACCAAAACGATAGCGGTGCAGACGATAGCCAGACGGAGAGTTATTCGACCGCGCCCTGGAAATGGCTTGAGGTCGTCCCAAAGGATATCTAAAAGCCGGCCTTGGCGGCGTTCCGCACCACCTGGGTAATTCGCGATTCTCTCGGACATTTCGCGTGTCAGTTTCGACCGGAGGATCGAGTGAAGCCTTTGATGGTAGTAACCGCCGTCGTACCCATGCGAAAGATGGCGGGATCCGGGTTCTCGATCTCAATCCGAACCGGAAATCGTTGAGCGATCCGCACCCAGTTTAGGTCTCGTTTTACAAACGGCAGGCCTTTGATTTCGACGTTATCCTCCTGAGATTGTACCGCGGGCGAGATCCCCTGGACGACCCCCTGAAAACGACGATCAGGATCCGACAAGAGATAGATCTCGGCCTTCATTCCGGGACGAATGCTTTGTAATTCCCGCTCGCGAAAGTTGGCCAATACATACCACTTGCGAGAGTCGAGGAACGCGAAAACCTCAACACCAGCGTGCGCGTAAGCTCCTTCGGAGATGTTTAAGCCTACGACTTGTCCATCGAACGGTGCATAGATCCGCGTATAAGATAGCTCTAGTTGTGCCGTCCCTAAAGCTGCTACTGTCCCTGGGCGCTGCGCCTGCAGGGTGGCCAGGGAGCTAAGCGCCACACGGGCCTGGTTAAGTTTCTCGTTCGCTTGCGCGAGTTCGGCATCAGCGGCTGCCACCTTGGTGCGTGCCTGGTTAACTTGGTCCTGCGTGGTAAAGGCCTTTGGTAATAACGGTTCAAGACGGTGCAAACTATCGGCATCCTGATTCCGCACCACCGTTGCTTGCTGGACGGCTGCTTCCGCCGCTTTAACCTGAAACTTGAGTTGGGCGTCCTGCGATTTGGCGATTTCGATCTGTTGATCTAACGCAGCCAGAGCGGCCTGCGCCCGTTCAACTGCTAACTCAAAGTCGGCCGGATCAATTTCAAACAAAAGATCGCCGCTTTTTACGGATTGGTTGTCGCTCACATTGACCTTAATGATTGGACCAGAGACGCGAGGCGCAACACCGATCAGGTTTGCCCGGGCGACGCCATCGTCAGTCCTTGGGTGACGCTCATTGAAATTCCATGCCGCCAAGCTCAAGACGACCGCCAAAATTGGTATCGCTAGGCCAATAACCAGAATAAAGAAGGGTCTCAGTTTCGTTGGGGCCGAGCGACTCGTCGATTTGGTCTCAAAGTCAGGTTTTCCTTTGTGGGCCGGATTCATGGTTGTGGGTCAGGTCGCGTAGAATAGAAACCAAACAGAGATACTAAAAATCAGGATCAGGCTGACCCACAGAAAAGGACCGAGGAAGCGAATCGGTCTAATTTTCAGGACGCGCCCGGCGAAATTGGTGAAAACGGTTAACGCTACCCCGACTGCCAAACAGATTAGCCAGGCAGGAAAGTACGAGCCGAATACGTCAATACTTGGAGCGTGTACGCCCGCCGGCGTACAACCCGATAGTAACAATGGTAAGAAGCACCACTTGGGCGGGACTTTCCAGTCAGACATCAAGCTCCTCATCAACGGCTGCGCTTCGCGGGTTTACCAGGGTCAGGCTTACTGGCGCCAGGCTGTGCTAAATCGCCTAGTGCCAAGGCTAGAGCCGTAGCCGCGGTATGGATGGCAGATCGACTTTGAAAGAGAGCGTTCCGCGCACTGGTCAACCTGGTCTCGCTCGTTACCAGTTCGGTGTATGTCGACAGCCCCTGCTTGTAGGAACTAAGCACGGAATCATAAGCGTCCACCGAAGCTTTCACTAGCGCGTCAGCAGCGGTTTCACTGCTGATTGCCGTATGAAGATCAGTATAGGCTTGCCATACTTCGCGGCCGGCCCGATCGCCACTTTGCTGCAATTGACTGTTCGCCTCACCTAGTTCTGACTCGGCCGCAAATAGCTCATAGTGACGAAAGAATCCGTCAAAAATGGGGAATTCGACCGCCAACCCTCCCCCGAAAGTGGGAGCCCCTTGGTCGAAGGTGCCGAGACCTCCAAGACTTAGCCGTTCCTGACCGTAGCCCACGCTTCCTACGGCACTGATCTTCGGATAATAGCTCGCTTTAATCTGGCTGATCTTGGCTTCCTTTGAACGAATGCTGGCGAATGCAGCAACCATGTCGGGACGCTGAACGAACGCATGTTCGACTAATTGATTGACCGGTGTTTCGATATCAGTCGGGAGCGATCCGGTGAAACTGTCCGTGATCTGAATCTTTACGGACGGCGAGAGACCGATGCTGACCAGCAGATCGACCAGCGAATCCGTCTGGCTACCCAGAGCCTTCTCCAGATCGAATCGTGACTG